>NZ_JBITER010000045.1:0-52383 GCF_044455345.1 Streptomyces sp. NPDC051286
GTCTGCGTCACACAAAGGGCGCCCTATTCGCTCACCGTAATGACGAATGAACACGCTGTATTGGCGGCGGGGCGGCGATTATTGGCGCGCATCGGAAAGGAATCCTGACCGGCGGCCGGCGCGAGGACGACGGTCAGCTGGAGGACGTTGCTGCAGTCCAGCCCACGACCGCCTTCGGGGATGTCGCCCGGGGAAGGCAGCGGGAGAAGTCGGCACTGCTGGTTGCTCGAGAGGCTGGTTCCGCGGGCCCGGACGACGCAGCACGGGGGCACCCGACCCACCGCAGGGTCGTCGGCCCGCGCACAGCTGACCACGGCGGCCCGGCGCGAAGCGCGTCGTGCGGTTGAGCGGCCACGGTGGCGGCACGGTCGGCAACGCGCCGTCGACGGTGTACGTGGCGGCGGGTTCCCGGGCCTCGGTGTCGGTGCAGTGCCGGCTCGCCGAGAGGCGGGACACCGGCGGCGTGGCATGACGTGGTGACCGTGCGTGTGCAGGGCGCCTCCAGGCCCGGGAGCAGTGCTACGGCGGCCTGCGGCCCGGGGGCCACGACCACGACAGGCGCGGCCCGTTCACCGCCGTCGTCCAGCACCGCTCCCCGCTGGTGAGGGCGTACACCGGGCCCTGGAGTCAAGTGCACCGGGCGGCAGGCCGTCGGCGAGTTGCGCGGGCACGGCGCCAATGCCCTGCTCCGGCGCCCGTACCGGTGCTCGCGCGTTCCGCCGGTCGGTGCGCATCCTGCCGCCCCGGGCATCCGATGCCGCGACCACATGTACGTCGAGTCCGATTCCGGCAACGTCCAGCGCGCGGGCGAAGCCTGCCGTGCCCGAGCCGATCCGAGGGACCGCGACGTGTCGCGCGTGCCTGTCCGATCCGCGCGGGGCCACCTTGTGGCGCACGATTGAAGCAGTGGCCCGAGGTAGATCTCATCGTCGCCGACCGGAGCATCCAGCATCCATGTCCCCTGCGCCCCATGGCATTCACTGGGTGAAGCCGAGGCTGCGGCGAGTCGGCCGATGCCAATCGGACAATGAGTGAACCAAAGGGCATACATTGCAAGAAAGTGTTAGGAATGTCGACATGGTCGACCATTCCGACCGATCCCGGAGCGGGTCGGCTCGGTCACTGAGCGGCAAGGGTCCGCGAAGCGTAGCCGGGCAGGTTTTCATCCTGCAGGCGGTGGTCATTGCCCTGCTTGTCGCGAGCGCGGTTCTGGCGCTGGTCCTCCAATCGTTGAACGACGCCGAGACGGAGGCCAAGCACGTCTCGGTGGCTACAGCACAGTCGTTCGCACACTCTCCGGGGATCGTGGCGGCGCTCAAATCTCCCGATCCCTCCAAGGTGCTGCAGCCGCTCACCGAGGAGGCGCGGAAGCTGGCCGGTGTCGACTTCATCGTGGTGACGGACACACACGGGACTCGCTACACACACCCCCGTCCGGAACTCATCGGAAAGAGATTCATCGGCAACATCGAACCTTCGCTGGCGGGCCAGGTCCACGTAGAAACCGTCCACGGGCCCCTTGGTCGTGAAGTCCAGGCCGTGGTTCCCGTCAACGCTTCCGACAAATCCGTCGTGGGCCTGGTGGCCGCCGGTCTCAAGGTCGAGAACGTCGCCAGCGTGGTCGACAGGCAGCTACTGGTCATCTTTGCCAGTGGGGCCGCGGCGCTCGTCCTGGCCACGGGCGGGGCCGCCCTGGTGGCCAAGCGCCTGCGAAGGCAGACCCACGGGCTCGATCCCGCCCAGATGACCAGCATGTACGAGCACCATGACGCGGTGCTGCATTCCGTCCGCGAAGGGGTGCTCATCGTCGGACACGACGGTCGGCTGCTGCTGGCAAACGACGAGGCCGAACGGCTTCTTGACCTGCCGCCCGACGCCCAGGGACGCCCCGTCAAGGAACTGGAGAGCCTCGACCCGGCCACGGCGGAGCTGCTTGCCTCCGGCCGCGTGGCCACGGACGAGGTGTACTTGGCCGGAGACCGCATGCTGGTGGTGAACCAGCGACGCACGGCCCGCAACGGAAGCCCCCTGGGAACGGTGGCGACCCTCCGCGACTCCACCCAGCTCCTGGCACTGTCGGGCAAGGTGGAATCGACGAACGAACGCCTCAGGCTGCTGTACGACGCGGGGGTGAACATCGGCACCACCCTGGACGTGACGCGCACGGCCGAGGAACTGGCCGATCTGGCCGTCCCCCGTATCGCGGACTTCGTCACGGTCGACCTCGCCGCCCCCGTCCTGCACGGGGAGGAACCGACCGGCACGGCTGCCGACCTGCGCCGCACCGCCGTCAGCGGCATCCGGGACGACCACCCCCTCTACCCGTGCGACAAGCTCATCTCCTATCTCCCCTCCACACCTCAGGCACGCGGACTCGCCACCGGCCGGTCGGTGATGGTTCCCGATCTGTCCTGCGCACCCGAATGGCGCGCTCAGGACCCCGAGCGGACTGACAAGATCGTCGACTACGGAATCCACTCGCTGCTCACGACGCCACTGCTGGCGCGGGGCGTGGTTCTGGGCCTGACCAACTTCTGGCGCTCGCGGGAGGCCGGAGCGTTCGACGAGGAGGACCAGTCACTCGCCGAGGAGCTGGTCGCCCGTGCCGCGGTCAGCATCGACAACGCACGCCGGTACACCCGCGAACACGCCCTGGCGGTGATGTTGCAGCGCAGCCTGCTGCCCCGCGCTCTGCCCGAACAGAACGCGCTGGATGTCGCCCACCGCTATCTGCCCGCACAGTCCGGAGTCAGCGGTGACTGGTTCGATGTGATTCCCCTGTCGGGCAACCGCGTCGCATTGGTCGTCGGTGACGTCGTCGGCCATGGGCTGCACGCCGCCGCCACCATGGGTCGGCTCCGCACCGCTGTGCACAACTTCTCCACGCTCGATCTGCCGCCCGATGAGCTCCTCGGCCACCTCGACGACCTCGTGGACCGCATCGACAAGGAAGAGGGGAGCACACACGTCGGTGCAGGCATCGTGGGAGCCACGTGCCTGTACGCGATCTACGATCCGGTCTCCCGGCACTGCACCATGGCCCGCGCCGGGCATCATCTCCCCGCGCTGGTCCACCCCGACGGAAGCGTGGAGTTCCCCGCGCTTCCTGCCGGACCACCGCTGGGGCTCGGCAGCATGCCGTTCAAGACCGCCGAACTGGATCTGGCCGTGGGTGCTCAGCTGGTCCTCTACACCGACGGGCTGATCGAGGACCGCACCCGGGACATCGACGTGGGGATGGAGCTGCTCCGCCAGGCCCTTTCACATCCCGGCCGTTCGCCTGAACAGCACTGCCTGGCGGTGCTCGACGCGCTCCTTCCCACCCAGGCCAAGGATGACGTGGCACTGCTCATCGCCCGCACCCGCGCGCTTTCCGCCGACCAGATCGCCGAATGGGACGTTCCGTTCGACCCCGCCGCCGTGGCCGGGATACGCGCCGCCGTCGCGGAGAAGCTGGACGACTGGGGCCTGCCGGAACTGGCGTTCACCACCGAGTTGATACTCAGCGAGCTGATCACCAACGCCATCCGGCACGCCTCCGCGCCGGTCCGGGTGCGGCTCCTGCGTGACCGCAGCCTGATCTGCGAGGTATCCGACGGCAGCAGCACCTCACCCCATCTGAGGTACGCGGCCACGATGGACGAGGGAGGCCGCGGACTATTCCTCGTCTCGCAGATCGCCGAGGACTGGGGCACCCGGTATACCCATGAGGGCAAGGTCATCTGGGCACAGCTGCCGCTGTCTGAATCCGCCACGGGCGCGAACGACAGGAACCCGTCGCCGACGTCGTCGTCCTGATCCCCCCGGCGGATCCAGGCCCGGCCCGCGATCGTGGCCACCGGTGAGCCGCCGCTCCACGCAAGGGCGGAAAGAGCCCACCCGCTTCTCGCGGATCCCGATTGTGCGGTGCACGGCCGCCAGCCGCTTCTCCGCATCCTGGTAAGGACTCTTTCCGTCAATTTCATGAAAGCACCCCGGGTGGCAGGCGGCCACCAGGGCCGAACAGCTTTCATCCGGCCCCGTACGACCCTACCCGGCGCGATTCCCGGCCCTCAGGCTCGGAGATGCGGATCACTGTTCCGGAGGAGTCATGAAACATCTGCGCACAGTCGACGATGTGATGACGCACGCCGCCCTCGTGGTTGCCGAAGGGGTGCTGCCCCTCAACGGAACCATGCCCCGGTCGAGCCGCGCCCTCCCCGTCCTGCGGTCGTGCCGGAGCGTCGGCGGAGTGGTGAACGCGCCAATCGGCTCACGTACGAGCAGGACGACATGTCGGTCAACGCCCGAGAGGCCGCAGGGCGATAGGAGTGGACGGGTGAGACATCGAGACATTGGCGAGCTGATGACCCGCGAGGTCGTCACGGTCCCGAGAAACGCGGCGTTCAAGGACATCGTGCGCACGCTCACTGAGCACCAGGTGTCGGCCGTCGCGGTCGTCGACGACGTGGGGCACCCGCTCGGAGTGGTATCGGAAGGCGACCTGCTGCCGAAGTCGGCCGATCAGGGAGACTTCCTCCGGTCCCTGCCCGCTCCCGAGCCGCGCAAGCGGGAGAAAGCGGAGGGCACGCGGGCCGAGGAACTGATGTCTGCGCCCGCCGTGTGCGCCAGGGCGGACTGGACCGTCGCCGAGGCGGCCCGGCTCATGGAGGCGCAGAGCGTCAGAAGACTGCTGGTCGTGGATGAGGCGGACACATTGGTGGGCATCGTCAGCAGGCGCGATCTGCTCAAGATCTTCCTGCGCGACGACGAAACCATCCGCCACGAGATCACCGGCGAGGTACTCGACCTGACCTTGCACCAGGACCCAGGCGCCATCACCGTCGAAGTGACCGACGGCCGCGTCGAGCTGAACGGCTCGGTGCGGTTCAAGAGCCTCATCCCGGTGATCGAACGGCTGTGCCGCACAGTCGACGGAGTGGTTCATGTGGCACAGCACCTCGGATACGCCGTCGACGACGCATCCGTCGGGTGACCGTACGGCCATCGCACGGCACCCGCGGTCTGCGTCCGGTGCCGCGGACCGCGACCTGCACCGGCCCGATGACCGACGGATACCCGCCGTTCCACTCCGGCACGGGCGAGGACGAATCCTTCGGCACACCCCACAGCACCGCACTCGTGAGGAGGGCGCCTTGGACCACCACATCATCGTCGGCCTCGACGCATTCCCCGAAAGCGCAGCCGCTGCCCGCTGGGCGGCGCGCGAGGCCCGTCTGCGGGATGCGGCCCTGCACCTCATCCATGCCGAGCCGTGGTCCTTGCCGCTCGGCATTCCCGCAGCAGCCTCCGACGCACGGCGTGGCTGGGCCGAAGCCGTCCTGCAAGACATGGCCGACGAACTGCGCCGCGCTCACCCGGGACTCGACATCACCGCGCAGTCGGTCGACGGCCCGCCCGCAGCCTCGCTCGCCACAGCCGCGACAACTGCCGACATGCTCGTCATGGGATCCCGCGGGCTCGGCAGCGTGACCGGCTTCGTGCTCGGCTCCGTCGGCATGACCGTCATACACACCACCGAGCGGCCTGTGGTGCTCGTACGCAGCGGAGAGGACGCGCTGCCTCACGAGACCGAGCAGCACTCCCGGCGCCACGTAGTCGTCGGTGTCGACATCGGCCGGCCCTGTGACGCCCTGCTCGCGTTCGCATTCGAGGAGGCGTCGCGCCGATCCTGCCCGTTGCATGCCCTGCACAGTTGGCCGCCCCCGCAGTTCTACGGGTACGGATCGGCCTACGATCCCGGAATGCTTGCGCACATCAACCAGAGCGTGACCACCGGCCTGGACCAGGCTCTCAGCCCTTGGCGGGACGCGTTCCCCACGGTCGAGGTGACCGCCCGTACCCCGATGGGACACGCTGCGCAGCAACTCCTGGACGCCGGTGCCGACGCCGGTCTGATCGTCGTCGGCCGCCGGATCCGCCGCTCATTGCTGGGGGTTCGCATCGGCTCCACCACGCATGCCGTGATCCACCACGCGACCGCTCCGGTCGCCGTCGTCGCCCACGACTGAGACAGTCTCCGGCTCGGCGTTCCGGAGGCGGTCCGCGCGGTCGGGACGACCCACGGGGGGCATGCCTGCCGTGCGCAGCGAGGGAGGGTCGATGCCTTTCGTGCCCTGCCCGGACGCCGGGGACACCGCGGAGACCGGCCGCTGGCGGCCCTGACACAGGCCCGGCACGAGGCGGCTTCCTGGGCGGCCCGGAGCACAGCCCTGGCCGCATGGTCCGAGCCGTCCGAACCGGCAACGACCGGTCCGAACGCCTGACTGCCCAGTCGTGTGCCGAACGCGGCGCCGTCCATGGCGATCCTCCTGATACGAAGGTCACGAGTGATACGAAGGTCGCGAGGGCGTTGGTCTGTCAGACGCCGCAGGCCACGCGGGCCTGCCCACTGTCCGTCCACCTCCTTGCCTCAACGGTGGTTCATGGACGGTGGGGTACCACTGCGACAGGACAGCTGGAGTGATGGAGCGCCGTATGGGCTGTCCGGCCGAGTTGCAGACCCACGTGCCCCTTGCGCCGCGATGCACCCACGACAAGGAGGTCGGCGGCGGCGGAGCGCCGGACGAGAACTTGATGGGCCGGCCCCTCGACAGTGGAGCGGGAGACGGCAATGCCCGGGTTCTCCTCGATCGAGGCCGCAAGCGCTCGGTCAAGCTCTGTCTCCGCCCGCATCTCCCAGGTGAGGGGCGGCGGAGAGTCTTTGGTGTGCGGCCGGCCGACCGCTTCGGACGCGGGGCAACGCCAGGCGCGTACTGCGTCGATCTCACAGTGCCGGGTGGCAGCCTCACGGAAGGCGAACCTCACGGCAGCCGACCCGTGGGCCACGTCCGCGACGCCGAGCAGGATGCGTCCGTGTGCTCCGGCTGTTCCTGCCGCGTCACCACGTACCACGATGACCGGGCACTGGGCCCGGGACGCCAGGGCCAGACTTACGGATCCCAGCAGGAGCTCCTTGAGCTGGCCCCGGCCCCTGGATCCGACAACCAGCATCGCAGCCTCGTGCGCCTCGTCGAGCAGCGCGTTGACGTGTCCTCCGCCAGAACCTCGGTGGTGATCTTCAGATCGGGATGACGGGTGCTGGCGCGCGTGACCGCGGTGGCCACGATGCTGTCGGCCAGAATCTGCTCGGAGGGGCGCTCAACGCCCCGATACAGGCCTACCCCCTCGTAGCGTTCCCATCGGGAGGCATAGACGACTCTCAGAGGAAGGCCGTGACGGGCTGCCTCTTCCACGGCCCAGTCGACCGCCCGGAAGCTCGAATCCGATCCATCCACGCCCACGACCAAGGACTGCTCCATGGTCCCCATCGCCTTTCGTCCCGTTGTTCGTCGGATGCCCACGTCGCCGCCGTGCCCCCCTGACCTTCCCAGGAGGGATGATCAGGACCCGATCAGGGACATTCGACCTAATATTCGCAATAAACGATGCGATCGGCATACACCACCTCAGGAGGATCTGGCGTAGGTGTTCGGTGCGGATCCATCCCGCCGCCCCGGCCTCTGTACGTTGCGGCCCTTCCCCGCCGGCTCGGGTCCCGCCGTGCAGCACGGTGGGACGACAACCGAATGCCCTGCTCGCTCCCTCAGCAGGGCGCAGGCCCTCATGCAGGCAGTCTCGGGCGCTCGCGCGAAGCCAGGCTCACATCCGGTGCCGTGATCGGCCATGTGTGCCCCGTGAGGAGCGTCGTCCAGTGCGTGCGATCGCCAGGCGTCCGGACGTCCTTGGGTGGGGTCTCCCCTGCTCGACGAAGCTGAGAGCTTGAGGAAGGAGCTACCAGGGCTCGTGATCGACGCGGCGAGCGGGCGTGCCAGGCGTCGCCAGGCAGGCGGGACTTTCGGAACATGCCTTCCGCAGACGCAGCCAGGCCAGAGCCCGCCGCTCCCCCTACAAACGCAGAGGCCACAACCCCCAGATGCGGTTGCAGTACTAGGGCCGATTGGTCCCCGGGTCACCCCCGTAGAGCCCCTGGGGACCACAGGTCATTCGGCGCAGGCTGTTCTCAGTTCCGTCGAAGGAAGCACCGACGCGACCGGAACCGAGTCACGACGGCAGCCTCGGCCCGCGGATGGTACGAGCATGTGGATCCCCATCGGCAGGACCCGCACGCAGTGCAAGGATGCACAGTGCCGAGAGGAACACGGCTCCGGCTCTGCCGACAACGATCTCAAGATCCGTGCCGCCCCGTGGAGGAGACCAGATCATGACCACTCCAACCCTCCGGTCGCTGGGCACCAGGCATCGGGACCGGCTCATGCAGTTCGCCCGGGAAGTGTCCTTCCCGGAGGGGACACGCATCTTTGAGGAAGGGCAGCGTGCCGACCACTTCTGGATCGTGCGGACCGGCACCGTCAGCCTCGACTTTCACGTGCCGAAAGGACCGCCGGCGGTCATCGAGTCGCTCGGGCACGGAGAGCTGATCGGCTGGTCATGGCTGTTCAGCCCCTATGTGTGGCAGCTCGGAGCAGAGGCGATGACGCCCGTGCGTGCCTACGAACTCGATGCCGCGCAGGTGCGCCACGCATGCGACTTGGACCCGGAACTGGCGGCCGCCGTGGCCCTGTGGGTAGGCCAGGTGATAGCTCACCGGCTCCAGTCCGCCAGGGCCCGTCTGCTGGACCTGTATGCACCGCACTGAAGGGGGCTGCCCCATGTCACCTGATCCGTCGTCCCGGTCGGACGGGCCCCGGTGAGGAGATCGCCATGCCTGATTCACCGCACACGGTCAGCGATGTCATGACCCACACCGCCATCGCGGTGGGAGGACAGGCGAGTTACAAGCAAATCGTCGAGCTGATGAAAGAGTGGAGGGTGAGCGCCCTTCCTGTACTCGAGGGCGAGGGACGAGTGATCGGCGTGGTCTCGGAGGCCGATCTGCTCCCCAAGGAGGAGTCCCGGACCGACGACCCGAGCCGGCCGGAGCTGCCTCTGACCGACCGGCTGAAGGCGAGCGCCGTCAGCGCAAAGGACCTGATGTCGAGCCCGGCAGTGACGGTCCATCCTGACGCCCTGATAGCAGAGGCGGCACGCATCATGGCCCAGCGCCACGTGAAGCGGCTGCCGGTAGTCGACGCGACCGGACTGCTGGAGGGAGTCGTCAGCCGCAGTGATCTGTTGAAGGTCTTTCTCCGCTCGGACGAGGACCTTGCCGACGAGATCCGGCGCACCGTCACCGACTTGTCCCACCCCGGAGGAGCGGTGACCGTATCCGTCGTGGACGGAGTGGTCACGCTCGGCGGGGCGGTACGCGACCGGACGCTCATCCCGTTGCTCGCCCGCGCCACCCGAGCGGTCGAGGGCGTTGTGGACATCCACGTGGAACTGAACGGGACCACGGGTTAGGAACCTGAAAAGGGGCCGTTCACGGCACTGTGGTCGTCTTCGGGGCGGTCTCGGTTGAACGACGGGCCGCTTCGTCTCCTTGTTCGACTTCAGAGCGGTGATCGACGGGAGCGCCCGGAAGACCCCGACCGGATCGCAGTGGGCCAACCCTAACGACGACTGCGGGGTTGGGTCGCGGGGATGCGATGAGTGAAGAACAAAGCGATCAGCCCGGCAAGAGCAAGGATGCTGAGAGCGGCTCGCAGAGCGTCGACCCTCGCGTCTGCGTTGGCATCGAGAGCGGCCTGGGCCGCATCCGTATGTGCACCCGCCTCGTCGAGTTGCTTTTTGAGCTGGGCGTCCGACAGAAACGGTACGCCACCTGAGAGCTCGATGTTCGCCCGTGCCTTGATTTCAGCCGGGATCGCTGGGCTCCGTTCGATGTTGGCGAGAAACGAGGACGTCAGGGCGGCGATGAGAATCGACCCGGCCAGCGCGGTACCGATCGACGCACCGAGATTGGTGACGGTGTTCTGGACGCCACCCACATCGGCGCTCTGTTCGTCGGGCACCGCCGACACGGTGACCGACCCGAGCTGCGACGCCAGCGCCCCCATGCCGTATCCGATGAACAGGAGGGGGATAGTGACAATCTCGGCGCCCGCCTCCGTATCGAGTGCCGCGAGAAGGACAATCGCCCCCACGAGAAGCGCGAAGATCCCCTGGCGCACCACGCGCCGCGGCGAAGCGCGCGGGAGAAAGCGCGGAATCGCGGTGGCGGCTGCGAGCAGCGTCAAAGACAACGGAAGGATGCGGACACCGGTATCGATTGCCGGGAGGCCAAGCGCGACCGACAGATACAGCGGGACAATGAAGAACACCCCCATCTGCACCAGATATTGGAAGAAGAACATCGTCAGGCCACCGGTGAGTTGCCGGTTCTTCAGGAATTCAGGATCGATGAGCGGCTCCTTGCCGTGGTCCGAGAGTCGGACCTCCCAACGGAAGAAGAGCCAGACCAGGAACAGCCCTGCCAGCATCAACCAGACAACCAGGGAGATGCCGAGCATGGAGGGGGTTCCGGCCTTGGGTACGAACCAACCCCATTCGGCCGAGCGGAGTACACCGAAGACAAAGATTCCAACGCCCAGGCCGGAGAGCAGCGCGCCAGGAATGTCGATGTGCGGTCGCCTGGCGAGGGGTGCGTCGGCCATACGGCGGGTGAACAGGAGGATCCCGACCACCACCACCACCTCGCCGGCGAACACCCAGCGCCAGGAAAAGTAGGTCGTCGCGATGCCGCCGATGATCGGCCCGAGTGCAATGGCCACCGCTCCTGCAGCGGTGACGATCCCGTAGGCGGCAGGACGCCGTTCCACAGTGAAGTTCCCCGCTACGAGCGACACAATCGCCGGCAGGATCAGCGCCGCCCCGATTCCCTCGAGGAACGACCACCCAACCATGAGTACGGCGAGGTTCGGAGCGAGCGCGGTGGTGAGAGACCCGCAGCCGTAGACGACGCAGCCGGCCATGAAGGCGCGCTTACGGCCGACGAGCGCACCCACCTTTCCGCCGCAGATCATGAACATCGCCATCACGAGCGTGTAGGCCGTGATCGCACCCTGGATACCGGTCACCGTGGTCCCCACGTCGGCGGCGACACTCGCGATGGAGACGTTCATGACCGAGCTGTCGAGAGCCATCAAGAACTGACCCGCCGCCAAGGTGATGAGAACAATCCTTGTGGCTGGCATCCCATCGGAGGTACCTGCAGCGACTGTCATGGGCGGAGCCTCGCACAGCTGCCGGCAGGGACATGGTCAGCGCTGCATCAGATCAGTCAGTTGGCCGAGTACGGAGAGCCGCATTGCCGGGCCGGCACAGCGGTCGGGAGAAAGGCTGCTGCAGCCGAGCCTCACCGGCGGGGAAGGCCCGCAGCACCTACTCCGTCGACGGCACCGATGCCGCCCCTCGCATGACAGCGCGCCTCACTGTTCATTGCGACTCACTCGTCGTCCGCTTGTCATGCCGCGGGATCAGCTCGACCGGACAGTTCGCATGGTGCAGCAGGCTGTGGGTGACCCGGCTGAGCGTCGGGCCGAAGTTCCCGGGCGAGCGTCGCCCGCCCACGACCAGCAGATCCGCGTGCCGAGTCGCCTCAACCAAAATACCGGCGGCGGACATGCCCTTCTCCGCATCCGCCTCCACGGTGAGTCCCGGGAAATCGGCACGGATACGGTCCGCCACTCCCGTCAACGTGCGAACGTGGTTGCGAGCCACCTCGTCCACGGCGTCGAGCATCGTCACGACATTCCCGACCGACCCCAGCACGTTCCATACGTGCAGCAGCCGCAACGATGCCTCGCGCAGCTCCGCCTCACTCGCCGCGTGGCGTGCGCATTCCAGGTCGTGCTCGTCGTGGACGGCGACCAGCACGACGTCTGCCGCGGGAGCGCCTTCGATGCCGCGCACCACGACCACCGGCGTCCTGGCACCCGCAGCAACCTTCAGACCGACCGAGCCGAGCAACAGAGAGTTGAAACCTCCGCGACCGCGGTTGCCCACCACGATCGTGCCGTGGTTTCCCGCCGCGGTGTGCAGACTCACCACCGGTTCCCGGCGGCTCAGCTCCTTCGTCACCCTCAGGCCGGGGTAACGCTCGGACACCATGGCCGCGGTCTCCTCGAGAAGATCTCGACCCGCGTGCCGAACCTGCTCGATGGTTTCCATGGACGCGTAGATCATCCGGCTGTCCGTGTCGGCTGCGTAGACGAGGTGCAGGGGACGATCACGCCGTAGTGCTTCCTCGGAGGCCCACAGCACCGCGCGCTTGGCGGGCTCGGAGCCGTCCACCCCGGCCACGAGCGCTCCGAGTGCTGGGCCGCCCTTGTCGCTGGAATTCATGGTTCCTCCTCACCGAAGGCTGCCGGTGCGGCTCTCACCCTGACACCGCGCCCCCTCGCTGCGAGAGGGCCGCTCAGGACCCCGCGGGGGCCGAGTGTCCCTGTCGGTTACGCCGCCCTGTGGGCTTCTCCCGCGCCGTGGCGTGCCCGAACGCCTGTGAGTGAGGCTCGTTCGACCCTGCTTGCGGTGCCGTGGTCCAGCGGGTCCTGAGTCCGGAACGAGGGCGGGCGCTGCGTCCCGGGGTATCGCCGAGAACCGGCAGGGGTTGCCTCCATGAAGCACATCAAGGCGGGAGGCCTGATGACCGGCGAGGTCGTTTCGGTCGTCTCCGCCGACTCCTTCTGTCGTCTCCGCCAACTCCTTCCAAGGATGTCGCGAAGTTGCTCGCGCAGCACACCCCGACGGGACGCCCCGCGCAAGACCGGCGGACCGCACCGCGCCCCCGGATGCCTGTGGCCCTCCGCGCTCACACATAATCCGCACGCCAGTTCGACACCTGGCTCTCCGCCGCTCGTGGTGTCCGCACATGCCTCCGAGGGCCGAACAGCCCGCGGCGAACCCCGGAAGGCCCTACCCCCTGCGCATGCCGGTGCCCACGCTCGGAGTAATCCCCTCCGGGCGGAATCATGTGGCAGGGGGTGGACGTGCCTCTGTTACCGCCGGACATCTCATGACCGCGTCGGCGGTAACGGTGACGCGCGACGCGACCCTGGCCGTCCGTCTCATGGCGCGGGGCAACGTGAAGCGGCTCCCGGTCGTCGACGGCGACGGGCAGCTGCTCGTCGGTGTGACCGGCCGGAGTCGTGGACGTCACGGCTCGACTGAACGCCGACAATCCCACGCGAAGGTGATCGACAATGAGGCATCGCAGTGTGGCGGATCTGATGACGCCTACGGCCGTCAGTGTCCAGCGCGGCACGGCTTTCGTGGAGATCACCAGGCTTCTGGACGAGTTCGGTATCACGGCCGTGCCCGTACTGGACGACGACAGGCATCCCGTGGGCATCGTCTCCGAGGCCGACCTGCTCCGTCGCCGCAACGCCGGAAGCGGTACGCCCACAGCGGTCGATCTCATGTCCAGCCCTGCCATCACCGCCCGTCCCGACTGGAGTGCGGTCCGTGCTGCTCGCGTGATGGAGAAGCACAGAGTGAAGAGGCTGCCGGTCGTCGACGCCGACGACAGGCTGATCGGGATAGTCGCCCGCAGCGACCTCCTCCAGTTGTTCCTGCGCAGGGATCACGCGATCCAGGAGGAGATTCTTGAGGATGTGCTGACCGGCGCACTCCGGCTCAGCCCGTCGGCTGTGACCGTAGAAGTCGCCGACGGTCTGGTCACCCTCAGCGGCACCGTGCCCCGGAGCAGCCTCCTTCCCGTCATCCTCCGGATGTGCCAGAGCGTCGACGGTGTCGTGGACGTGCTCGATCGGCTCGACTACGAGCGCGACGACCTGTCGGACGGTCACACGAAGCCACAGGACGGCGGGAGAACACAGTGAGAGTGTCCGCGTGTCTGCATCCGCAGGAGACGAGTTGCACGACGTCGGATCACGACGACAGCGCGCCGCCTCTCGCGCAGCGAAGCCGCGCGGGCGGATGCCGAGTTGCCGGCGCAGCAGTGGAAGCGAATCCAGCGGGTCCGGGCGCGGCATCGAAGCGGAGGCGGTGGTCCTGGCACCGGTGGATCCGTCAGGCGTCATCAGTCGTCATCGGCCCCCGAGTCCCGGCGCAGCCGACCGGACCAGCGCGGCTCCACGCGCTCCCACTCCTGGTCCCATTGGGCGAGGCTGCGCGTCTCGACGCGGCGGAGCCTGAGGCGGACAACCAATCCGGCGGACAGGGCAACCACGCCCATGGCACAGGCCCCTGCTGCCGCGGCCTGCACCGCGCATTCTCCCCGGGAAGGCGGGGCAGCTGAAATCCTCCCCGAGTCATCCACCCACAGCGTGACCGTCCGGCCCACCGGCGTGTGGGGGGTGACCGCGATGGTGTCCGTATGAGGCAGGGAGGCGGGATACTCCCAGAAGGCCCGAGCCGTTGCTTCCGAAGCCCCCGTAAACCGGGCAGGGAGTCTGTCTTCGGCCTTGCTGACTGTCGTCGCCGTCACCTGGTGGCGGTGTCGGGCCTCCTGCTGCGCGGTCACGCTGTCGGCGTCCCAGACTTTGATTCCGACAGCAACACCGCAGAACACGGCTACGAGCGCAAAGAGCACGGAAGCGGCGAGCCAGCGGCTGCGTACACGGTCGGCAGTCCGCTGCAGCGAATTCGGGCGGCGCTCGAACAGTCGTCGCATTCGGCTTCCGTGCCGTTTCCGGGGCCATATGGACTCGGGTCCGGGCGAGTCGGACTGGAACATGTCACGCCTCCGCCCCGTGCCATCGCCGTACCCGCGCGCAGGGGTGGGTTCGGCACCTGGGAGATGAGCTCTGGTCTGGACCCCCGGAAGAGTGCGGACGTCCTCACCCCGGCCCGCTCCTGTGCGGGGCGGACACGGCCACCGGCGGGAGGATGCCGTCCTTGCAGGCCGCCTTGACACCTTCCGTCGGAATCTCGGCCGGCAGGCGGACGCGGCCCCGGAACGGGCGGTAGCGGAGCTCCGAGTGTTCCATCTCCGTCCTGCTCTCGGTGTGCTCGGCGCCGATGGTGGGGGTGTCGCCCTCGACCGGGATCCGGATGTCTATCTCGGGGTCCATCCCGGGAAGTCCGGCTCGCGGCACGTACTGCGCGTCCTGGTCACCCACCTCGATCGGGATCGGGTGAACGGCGATGGTCGGCCGCCCCACCGGGAACCGGGGGAAGTCGGCGCCGAACCAGTCCACGAGATCCGGGAAGAGGCCGTGCCTCCGCTCCATCTGCGTTCCTGACATCGTGTGCTCCACTTCCGGCGCCCCGGGGCGCCATCATCGATGTCCTTCTTCAATGTCATCCGGCAGAGGACACCTCCGCTTGGGGCCAACGGGCCCCTGCGGGGGCCGTCCGGCCCCTCCCTGCCGGTTCGCCCCGGCGGGTGCATCGAGGACACCTCGCACTGTCCGTCGCAACCCCACTGGTGAGTGCTGTGGAAGGCGTCGTGGGGAGGCCGTTAGGGCGTGTTTCGAAAGTAGCGTCGTCCGCCCGTAGGGCGGGCCTGGCGGCGTCTGGTGCGTGCGATCGCAAGGCGGAGGGTCGCCCCGATACCGGTCGTATCGGGGCGAGCCCGACAACGCAGCGAGCGTGCGTGCGTGCGTGCCAGGCGTCGCCAGGCAGGCGGGACTTTCGAACACGCCCTAGTCCTGACGGCCCTTCCCGTGACGGCGGGCGGGGCGTCGGCCCGACGGCAGATCAAGCCATCGCAGGGTGCCGGGGGCGATCATGTGGGTGTGGCCGCCCAGGACCAGCCGGACGGCTGGGCGGTGCGAGTCCGATACCGTGATCCGGAGCCGCTGTGCCCGTATGCCCAGGTCCACCTCGTGCCCGCGGAATCCGATGCGTACGCCGAATTTCGAGAGCTGGGGAAGCGGGGCCGGGGAAAGCCACAATGCGTCGTCACGCATCTCCAGCCCGGTCATTCCGCGCTGCACGAAATCGAGGGTGCCGGCCATCGCCCCCAGATGAATGCCTTCCGCCGTGGTACCGCCCTGGATGTCGAGCACGTCACCGGTCAGCGCCTCCTCGCAGTGCGCCCACGCCTCCTCACGGTGCGCCCGTGCCAGCACCCAGGCATGAACCAGGGAGCTGAGGGTGGAACCGTGACTCGTACGCGCGAGGTAGTAGTCGACGGTGGCGCGCCAGATGTCTTCGTCCAGCACATGTCCGAGACGCTGGAACAGGCAGCCGAGCTCTCCGGGTGAGAACAGGTAGCCGAGCATCAGCACATCGGCCTGTTTGGATGCCTGGTAGCGGTTGACCGTATCGCCCTCCTGCTCAAGGATGCGGTCGAGCCGCCGGATGTCGCCGTAGCGCTTCCGGTAAGCGGCCCAGTCGAGTTCCTCCAGTTCTCCGTAACCGGCGAACTGGCTGATGACACCACGGTGATACGGCACATGCAGCCGACGGGAGACGTCCTCCCAACGCTCCAGCTCCGCGGGGTCGAGGCATATGCGCTCCAGAAGAAGCTTGCGCCGCGGCTCGGGCAGGTCGCGGTAAAGCTCAGTGGCCCGTGCCAGCACCCAGGCCGCCGTCACGTTCGTGTACGTGTTGTCATCTATGCCTGCGGTCCCGGCTCCCGGATAGGCGTCGTGATACTCGTCGGGGCCGACCACACCGCGGATGCGGTACCGGGCCAGCGGCGCGTCCCATGCGGCGCTGTCCGCCCAGAACCGGGCGATCTGCAGCAGCATTTCCGCGCCCTTGGAATGCAGGTAGTCCGTGTCCGCGGTGGCCTGGCAGTACTGCCACACGTTGTAGGCGACGGCCGAACCGACATGGTGCTGCAGACGTGAATGGTCGGGCAGCCAGCGCCCCGAACGCGGGTTGAGATGGAGTTCCTGGGTCTCCTCCCGGCCGTCGTCGGCACTCTGCCAGGGGTACATGGCCCCGGCCCGCCCCATCTGTTGTGCCGCGCGGCAGGCCGCGGGCAGCCTCCGGTGGCGGTAGTCCAGAAGTCCCCGGGAAACCTCCGGGAAATGCAGACTCAGGAACCTCAGCACGAAGAGCTCGTCCCAGAAGACATGGCCCCGGTATGCCTCCCCGTGCAGTCCTCTCGCCGGTACGCCCACATCGAGCTCTGCCGTGTGCGGGGACAGCGTCTGCAGCACGTGGAAGAGGTGCAGTCGTAGAATCCTGCCCGCTTCGCCCGGAACCTCGATTCGGCTCCGCTGCCACAGGCCGGCCCACGCCCGATGGTGCGAGGCCAGCAGCTCGGAATACTGCGGGGCCGTCCGCACACCGGCCACAGCAGCCCGCAGCGGGTTGCCGATCGCCGGATCACGCGACGTGTGCAGCGCCACCGTCTTGTCCACGACGGCGTCGCATTCCGGATCCAGCGGCAGCACCAGTGTCTGGAAGATCTTCCGAGGAGTCTGCCGGGGACGGGGACGCCGGCCGGACTCATCCGGCTCGGGCCCATGACCTCCGGACGTGGCCACGATGCGGGAGGCCAGCGCGACGGCGATCTCCGACTCCACGGTGCGACATCTGAGCCACACCACGTCGTCCTGTTCCGTCCCGGTCGACCAGCCGGTCAGATGGCAGGCCGACAGATCCCGGTACCGCGCGACACCGGCGTTCCGGATGTCGCCGTCGATCGCCGCCTCCACCTCGATCGCCCCCACCCACCCGGTCGCGGTGAAAGCCGTGTGGAGGGCGGCGAGATGCGGGTTGCCCATGTGCACCAGACGGCACTGCTCGACATACAGGCGTCGGCCTGCCTGGTCCTGGTAGACGGACCGGCGGGTCAGCGTGCCGCGGCGCAGATCGAGCGTCTGCCGGCATTCGGCAAGATGTTCGTGGTCCGGTGACAGCCACGGCCCGGGGGCTGTGCCGGCGGGGCGGATGCGGTAGCGCAGCGGCAGCCAGTTCGGCACGTTGACCAAGTCGGCGTTCTCCACCTGCCGGCCCTGGACCGATGAGGTCAGCCGGTCGTAGCAACCCGCGATGTAGGTGCCGGGGTAGTGAGACCTGCTTGCGATGGACTCGGATGCGGCTCCACGGGTGGCGAAGTAACCGTTGCCGAGCGTGCACAGCGCCTCGCGGAGCCGCTCCTCCTCCGGCTCGTACCCCTCGTACGACCACTCCCAGGCCCCCGCCATCAGTCGTCGCCGATCAGCAGTTCGCCGGGATCGGACACCACGATGTCGGCGCCACGGCGTCGCAGGTCCGCGGCTTTGCCGGGATCGCCTGTCCGGTCCACGCCGACCACAAGGCCGAATCCGCCGTGGCGGCCCGCCTCGACACCGGCCAGGGAGTCCTCCACCACAGCGGTGTCCGAAACGGGAACCCCGAGGCGCCGCGCCGCCTCGACGAAGAGCGCGGGATCCGGTTTTCCCGCGAGCCCGAGCCGCCGTGCCTCATTTCCGTCGACCACGGCACCGAACTGCCCGACGAGGCCGGCCCGCGACAGGAGTTCCGTCGCGTGGCGGGAGGCGGACACGGCAGCACAGGGGATCCGCTCACTGCGCAGCGCGTGAAGGAGACGCACCGTGCCGGGCCAGACAGCGACCGGGTGGGCGCGCAGCGTTTCCGTGAACAGCTCGTCCTTGCGTGCGGCGACCGCCCCTACCGTCGCGGTGCCGGGTGGGTCGTCCGGGCTGCCTTCGGGAAGGTTCAGGCCTCGCGACGCGAGGAAGGCCGCCGCGCCGTCCTGCCGTGAACGGCCGTCGACGTGGCGGAGATAGTCGTCGACCGGATCGAAGGGCCGCTGTCCCGCGCGCTCCGACAGACAGGCGTCGAATGCCTTCTTCCAGGCCGCGGCGTGGCTCCGGGCGGAGTCGGTGATCACTCCGTCGGTGTCGAAGACCACGGCCCGCACGGAGTGCAGGCACGGGGCAAGAGACGGTACGGCTGCCATGAGCGGGGAGGACCCTTCGCCGGGGGTACCTTTCATGGCATCACGGCTCCGGGACACCGGCGCGTCGTGGACCTCAGTAGGGCAGCGGCCGCCCGGACGGGGTTCGCAGGTCGAGGGGCCGAGGCCCCGAGGGAGGCGGTGGGCGACGGACGATTCTGATGCGGCTCACTGCCACCACCTCCTGGCGCTCACCGAGTATGTGCCCAGGTGCGTGCTCCACAATCCTGCGGCGTGAGATCCGAGCCCATGGGCCGATCGGTCCCGGACCGCCCCCCGTACGGCCCAAGCGGGCGGGTCGCTGAGCGGACCACCGTGAAAGTCACGTGGAATGCCGGTCAACGGGCTGATGCCGTTCAGCGGGTTCGGGTACGGCAGACCCCGGGGGTGCCCGATGACCGAGCCTCCCCCGGAGCCCCGCCTATCGTTCACACCGGACGGTCGGGTACGCGGCCGGGCTGTCACGCGCGGAGCCGCGATCGCCCGCCAGGGACGGAGGACCCCCATGTCGACGCACAGTCTGCTCGACGCGCTCCCGCCCGAGAGCCGGCAGCGCCTTGTCGACACGGCGGCACACGAAGTGCCGCTGGTCCTCGACTCACGCCTCTTCGAGGAGGGCCGGCGGGCCGACCGTTTCTGGATCATCCGCTCCGGCCGGGTCGAAATCGACCTCCGGGTGCCCGGCCGCCGCCCGGCGGTCGTCGAGACCCTGGGCCAGGACGACCTGCTGGGCTGGTCCTGGCTCTGCTCCCCGCACGTGTGGCACATGGGCGCACACGTGGTCCACGCGGGTCAGGCCCTGGAGTTCGAGGCCGCGACGGTGCGCGCGCTGTGCGCGGCCGATGCCGTGCTGGGCCGGGCGGTGTACAAGTACGTGGCCGAGACAGTGGCGGAGCGGTTGAACGGAACGCGGGCGAGGTTGCTCCAGCTGTACGGTCCCCAGGCCGACATCGCCGAGGACTGAACGGCCCGGGTGGTGCAGGGGCCGATCGGCTCTGGTGCACCGTCGGTGTGCGGGCGACGATGAACACGGGGCCGGTGGCAGAGCCCTGCAGAAGCGAGGTGGGCGCCATGAGCGGCGAAGTCGCGTTCTCCGCACAGCATCCTATCCGCGTGTTCCTGCTGGACGACCACGAGGTGGTCAGGCGCGGGGTGCAGGATCTGCTCGACGCGGAACCCGACATCGAGGTCGTCGGCGATGCCGGCACGGCGGATCACGCGCTGGCCCGTGGCCCTGCGCTGCGCCCGGATGTCGCGATTCTCGATGTGCGGCTGCCGGACGGCGACGGGATCAGCGTCTGTCGTGAGCTGCGTTCACGGATGCCGGAACTGGCCTGCCTGATGCTCACCTCGTTCGACGACGACGAAGCACTGCTCGACGCCATCATGGCGGGCGCGGCAGGCTACGTACTCAAGGAGATCAAGGGATCCGACCTCGTCACAGCCGTCCGCACGCTGGCTTCCGGGCGCTCCACCCTCGATCCGGCGACCACCGCGCGGCTGATGGACAGCCTGCGCGGAGGTAGTTCCGACACCAAGGCCGAGGACGAGGACGCGCTCTCCGCACTGTCTCCACGGGAGAAGGACGTTCTTGCCCTGATCGGTGAAGGGCTGACCAACAGTCAGATCGGCAAACGCCTCTATCTGTCGGAGAAAACGGTCAAGAACCACATTTCCCGCCTCCTGGCGAAGCTCGGCGTGGAGCGCCGTATTCAGGCAGCCGTGATCGCCGCGCACAGACCGACGCCCTCCTCGCCGCCCTCGGCGAGCGGTCGCGAGTACTGACGCCGACGCCGCGGCCCGCCGCGCGGTCCGCGGATCACGTCAGTCGCAGCGGCACGCGCCACCTCACCCGGGTGCCGCCCTCCGCCGATGGCTCGACCGTCATGTCACCGCCGAGGTTCTTGGCGCGCTGCGCGAGGTTGTCCAGCCCACTGTGTGCCCCGTCGTGTTCCGGCATGCCCACTCCGTTGTCGGACACGACCAACGTCAGTGCTCCCTCACCGACCACCATCGAGACGTCCACCGAGGTCGCCCGGGCATGGCGTGCGACATTGCTGAGCGCTTCGCCGAGCACAGCGATCACCTGGTCCGCGGTCTCAGCCGGCACATCTGTGTCGATGAGCCCTGCCATGCGGAGAGACGGCTGGAAGCCCAGGGCAGGCGCGGCCTGCTCCACCGCGGTCAGCGTGCGGACCCGGAGCCCTTGTTCGGCACGGCCCGATTCGCGTGCGCGGAGGCCGAAGATGGTGGACCGGATGATCTTGATGGTCTCGTCGAGATCGTCCACGGCGCGCAGCAGCCGTTCACCGGCCTGGGGATGGTCCACGAACCGCACCACGCTCTGCAGGGTCATACCGGTGGCGAACAGCCGCTGAATGGCGAGGTCGTGCAGGTCCCGGGCGATCCGGTCCCGGTCCTCCAGCAGGGCGATCTGCTCGGCGGACTCACGCCGTTCCGTGAGTTCCATCGCCAGCGCCGCCTGCCCGGCGAACGTCAGCAGGGGCGCGGTCTCCCACTCGGTGAATGCGGGACGCTCCCGTACTCGGGCCAGCAGCAGCACCCCCAGGACCCGTCCCCCCGTCTTCATCGGCACCGCGACGGCCGGACCGAGCCCAGCCCATCGCGGGGGCCCAGCGGTGATCCTCGGATCACACTCGACATCGAGGCTGATGATCGGCTCGCCCGTGTGGAGAGCTGTGCCGACGAACGAACCTTCGCGTGGCAGGACCAGTCCGCGGTGCGTGTCGGCGTCCACGCCGGAGGCTATCGCCACCCGCAGGGCGCCCTCGCCCTCGGGGAGCGCCAGAACCCCCAGGTCGGCGGAGAGGATGCGCGAGGCATGGTCGACGATCATCTGCAGGACGTACGCCTCGTCCACGCCGCTCAGCAGACCCTCGACGATCTCGCTGTTGGCCTCCTGCCAACGCTGCCGGTCACGCGTCTCCGAGTACAGGCGTGCGTTCTCGATGGCGACCCCGGCTGCCACAGAGAGGGTGGAGAGCACCGTCTCGTCCTCGGCGTCGAAGGCGCGGCCGCCCCGTTTCTCGGTCAGGTACAGGTTGCCGAACACCTCGTCGCGGACCCGGATGGGCACCCCCAGAAACGAGTGCATGGGGGGATGGTTCGGCGGAAACCCGTGGGACGACCGGTGGTCGGCGAGTTCCTTGAGCCTCAGTGGCACGGGGTGGCGGATCAGCTCGCCGAGGATGCCATGCCCCTCGGGCAGCGAGCCGATGGCTTCCCTCTGTTCGTCCGTGATGCCCACGGGCAGGAACTGCGCAAGGCGGGTTCCCTCGCCGAGCACCCCGAGGGCTCCGTACTCGGCGTCGACCACGACGACTGCGGCTTCGACGATCTGGCGCAGCACCTGCGGCAGATCGAGCCCCCTTCCCACCGACATGACGGCGTCCAGCAGCAGCGCCGCCTCGGCGGGGCCGCGCTTCGAAAGATCGAGGCGGTCCTGGAGGTCGCCGGGGAGTGTGCCCAGCCGACGGCGTTCCTCGCCGTTGCGGTCAGTGCCCTTGTCGCCCACGGTGCCTCCACCGTGGCCCGCGCGTCACGGGCGGGCCATATGTCCACGGTAGCGGCCGAACACCACAAGGCACCCGGTGGAGCGCACCCGGCGGAACACGTCCCGGTACGGAAACCCGCTGGCCGAAGCGGACCGAACGGCCCCGCCGAGAAGCCCGTCCGAGGGACGAATGACCCAGATCCCCGAGGGACGCCCACGCCATCCTCCATGTCTCACCCCATCGCCATGTCTCACCCCGTCCCGGTGGCTCCACGACTGCGGCCGTGTCGCGGCCGGTCCGCGGGTTCCGCCCGCGCGCCCGGGCACCGGGCGGTCGCAGCCCGCTCGCACTCCCGCCCGCCGCACACCGTTTGCGGCGCGAGCGGCGTGCCGGCGACGACACGCAGCTCTCTCACTTCTGCACCACGCGACGCCCGGTGATACGAGTGGGGGTGACCACCATCCAGTGGGTGCGGGGGCCGCCGGCCCAGGGAAGGGAGGGGGCCACACGGTCCAGTCGCTGGATGGCCTGGGCACCGGTGACGCCTGATGCATCGCCCACCACCAGCACACTCCAGCCCTGGCTCATCGCGTCGTCGATGTGATCGGCCTCGAAGGCCACCTCGGTTCCCGCGGAAGCGGCCAGAAGTCCATCGCCGGCGGTCCGGAACGCGATCTCGTTGCCCGTCAGCACGTAGTTGACCGGGAAGACGGCCGGCCCGTCCGCCGTGACGAGCGCGATCCTGCCGACACCGTGGCCGGCAAGCAGTCGAAGGCACTCAGTGTCACTGAGCGCGACGAGTTCGGCGCCCGGCAGTGCCGCTGCCCTGCCGGGGGGACGTTCCACCGTCATACCGGTCAGCTCGGCCACGGTCGTCTCCAGCGCATCGGCGAGGCGCACGAGGACGCTGACGGCCGGTACAGCATCCCGGTCCTCCAGATAGGCAATGTACGAAGGAGCGGCGCCGCAGCGTTCGGCCACCTCCTCGCGGGTGAGACCGAGTTCCTGACGGCGCGCTGCCACGCGCCGTCCGAGGTCGCTGCGGCCGGTCGGAGACTCGCTGGAAGCGGATGAAGACGTGCCCTCACTCATGGTCCTCACGTCCTTCGGGTCACGGCAGGTCGGGGACGGAGACGGCGTTGTGCTGCGGGCCGCCCAGTGCCACCTTGAGGGCACCGGTTTCGGCGGCGCGGGAGAAGATGTCGTACGCCTCCTCCATCTGGCCCAGCTCAAAACGGTGGGTGATCAGCGAATCCGAGGGAAGGCGCCCCGCGGCCATCATTCCCAGCAGCATGGGCGTCGAGTGGGTGTCCACCAGCCCGGTGGTGATCGTGACGTCCTTGATCCAGAGGTCTTCGAGGTGCAGGACCGCAGGCTTGCCGTGGACCCCGATGTTCGCGACCCGGCCGCCCGGGCGCACCATCCGGGTGCACATCTCGAATGTCTCCGGTATGCCGACGGCCTCCATGACGACATCGGCACCGAGTCCATCGGTGAGGTCCTCGACGAGGCGCTCGGGTTCCTCGCTCGCGCTGACGGTCGCGTCCGCACCGAGTGCGCGCGCGGTAGCCAGCCGGGACTCCGCGAGGTCCACCGCGATGATGCGGCCGGGGCTGTACAGACGCGCGGTGATGATGGCCGCCAGACCGATCGGCCCAGCACCGACCACGGCGACCGTGTCGCCGGGCCGCACGTTGCCGTTCACCACCCCGACCTCGTACGACGTCGGGAAGATGTCGGCCAACAGGACCGCGTCGTCACTGTCAACGGCACCCGGCAGCGGATGGACGGACAGGTCGGCGAACGGCACCCGCACATATTCGGCCTGGGTGCCATCGATCGTGTGGCCCAACACCCAGCCGCCGCCCCCGCGGCACTGACCGTACTGTCCGCCGCGGCAGAACCGGCACCGTCCACAGGCGGAGATGCACGAGATCAGCACGCGGTCACCGGGCCGCACCGTCCGGACATCGCCGCCGGTCTCGACCACGGTGCCCACCGCTTCGTGCCCGAGCACACGGCCCGGAACCACCTCGGGCACATCGCCCTTGACGATGTGCAGATCGGTGCCACAGATAGTCACCGTGTCGACGCGAACGATCGCGTCCGCGGCGTCCTTGATGCCGGGATCCGGTACATCCCCCCACGCGGTCCGGCCGGGGCCCTGGAAGACGAGTGCCTTCATGACATCGCCCTTCTTCCTGTCAGGTCCAGTACGGGGCACTGCCAGGCTGACTCGGCAGGAGCTCGGGGCGCATGGGCCGGATGGCCCCCGGGCAAGGACCTGGCGGGCCACCCACTCCCGCCGACGCAGCAGCGGCCCCGGTCCGCGGTTCCCGAGGCGCATGCGGAAACCGGCCGGTTTGCCGGACCCACCCAGCGGCCGCAGGCTGGAGGTATGGGGCTCCCCCACTCACAGATGCTCAGCGGCTGGGCCGTCGGGACACCGGGGTCGATCGGTACCGGTCCCCTGATACGGATACACCGCGAGGTGAGCGCGCCCGCCCCGGACGAACTCCTGCTGCGGGTGGAAGCCTGTGGTGTCTGCCGCACGGACCTGCATCTCGCCGAGGGGGACCTCACTCCCCACCGTCCGTCGACGATTCCCGGACACGAGATCGTCGGCCGCGTGGCAGCAGTCGGCGAGGCGACCAGCGAGTTCCGGGTGGGCGACCGGGTCGGCGGTGCCTGGTTGCGCCGTACCTGCGGATCCTGCCGCTACTGCCGCTCCGGACGGGAGAACCTGTGCCCCCGGTCCACGTACACGGGGTGGGATGCGGACGGCGGCTTCGCCGACCTGGTACTTGTTCCCGAGGCGTTCGCCTACCGGCTCCCCGAGTCCCAGGACGCGGCCCTGCTCGCCCCTCTCCTGTGCGCGGGAATCATCGGCTACCGGTCGCTGCGCCGCAGTGCGTTGCCGAAGGGTGGCAGGCTCGGAATCTACGGTTTCGGCGCATCGGCCCATCTGGCCGCTCAGGTGGCGCTGGCCGACGGCGCGACCGTCCATGTAATGACGCGTTCCGCACAGGCGCGTGAACTCGCTCTGTCCCTGGGTGTTTCATCGGTCGGCGGCGCCTACGACAGCCCACCGGAGCCGTTGGACTCGGCGATCCTGTTCGCTCCGGTGGGTGATCTGGTACCGGTGGCCCTGGAGGGACTCGACCGGTCGGGCACCCTCGCGATCGCCGGCATCCATCTCTCCGACATTCCCGCGCTGAACTATCAGCGGCATCTCTTCCAGGAGCGGAATCTACGGAGCGTCACCTCCAACACCCGCGAGAACGGCCGCGAATTTCTCGAACTCGCCGAACGCATCGGTATCCAGGTCACCGTCAGCCGCTATCCCCTGAACCGGGCTGATCAGGCACTGGCCGACCTGGCCGCGGACCGTGTGAACGGCGCCGCGGTGCTCACGCCGGACTGACAGGAATCCGGCCCGGCGCCACTCAGCCACTCTCGAACCAGCGATGGGCCAACGGGGGCGATCCAGGGGCCCGACAGTCCGGGCAGCGACCTCCGCCCGGCTCCAATGGCTTCAGACGCCTCCGTAGCCGCCGGAAACGCCGAGCCGACATCCACGAAGCCTTCCTTGGACTCGCCTGCTGCCGGAACGCCGTGCCGTCACGCCCGCATCCGGCGGATCACCCCGTCAGTCCCGCGCGCGCACGGGCTGTTCGCACCGCGGCGGACAGCGCGTCGATGTCGTAGGCGCCGTGGTGCAGCAGGCCGTTGATGAAGAAGGTGGGGGTTCCTGTCACCCCGCTCAGATCGGCCGATTCGCCGTCCTCAGCGACCCGGCCGGCCCCCGCGTGGGTGCGCAGACTGTGCCGGAAGCGCTCGGCGTCCAAACCCAGTTCGTCCGCGTAGCGCATCAGGTCGGGCACCAGGAGCGCCCCTTGGTGCTTCAGGAGAAGTTCGTGCATCTGCCAGAAGGCCCCCTGATCCGCCGCGGCCTCGGCGGCCTCGGCGGCGAGTTGCGCGCCGGGATGGACGTCGGTGAGCGGCAGGTGCCGCCACACGTAGCGCAGATCGCCGAAGTCGGCGAGAAGGTCACGGACCACTGGTTCGGCCTGGCCGCAGTAGGGGCATTCGAAATCGGCGTACTCGACCAGTGTCACCGGAGCGGTCATCGGGCCCCGGACATGGTCACGATCGGGGTCGACCGGGACCGCGAGATCGATCACCCTCTCGGCCGTGCCGAGCAGTACCCGTGCACGCCGCTGCGGCGGCAGGAGCCTGATCGTCATCGCCACGGCGCAGGTCGCGAGGATGGAACAGGCCACCGCGCCCAGGATGCCCACCTTCGCCTCTTCGAGTCGGTCTCCTTCGAAGGCGAGCGTGGAGATCAGCAGGGCGACGGTGAACCCGACCCCGGCGATCGTGCCGCCCCCGGCGAGGGCGCCCCAACCGACCGGAGGCCTCAGCCGATGACGGCTCAGCCGGGCAAGCAGCCATGAGGCACCGGTGATGCCCACCGGCTTGCCGACCAGATAGCCGAGCAGGATACCCAAGGTGACCGGGGACGTTACCGCCCGCGACACCAGTCCCGCGTCGATGGTGATGCCTGCATTGGCGAGGGCGAACACCGGCACGATCACATAACTCGTCCACGGGTGGTACATCCGTTGCAGCCGCTCATTGAGCGACAGCGCCGACGCCAGTCCCCGGCGTGCCGAGCGCTCGAGCTCAGGTGTGGGCTGCTCGCGGAATGAGACGAACAGATCGCTCGCGCGTTCCAGGTCGCTGCGCGCCGCCGGGTAGGCATAGGTCAGCAGTCCCATGGCCAGACCCACGACCACCGGATCGACACCGGACTTGAGCAGGGCGACCCAGGTCGCGGCCCCCATCAGCAGGTACGTCAGCCCGTGACGCACGCCCGCCGCCCTGACCAGCAGGATCAGGCCGAACAGGGTCACGGCGGAAAGCAGGGCGGGCACGGTGACGTGCTCGCTGTAGACGAGGGCGATGACCACCAGAGCCAACAGGTCGTCGACGACGGTCACCGTGAGGATGAACGTGCGCAAGGCGTCGGGGAACCGTCGTCCCAGAATCGCCAGCATGCCCAGGGCGAACGCGGTGTCCGTGGACATGGCCGCCCCCCAACCGCGGGCCGAGGCACCGCCCGAGTTGAACGCGAGGTAGACCCCGACGGGGACGATCATGCCGGCGAGCCCTGCGGCCAGGGGCAGCATGACCCGCTGCCGCTCCCGGAGCTCGCCCATGTCGAACTCCCGGCGAGCCTCCAGCCCGATGACGAAGAAGAAGAACGTCATCAGACCGCTGTTCACCCACTCGCGCAGATCCAGCGATACCCCTGCGGATCCCACGGTCACCGACAGGCGCACCTCCCAGAAGGATGCGTAGGCCCCGGGAGCCGCGTTCGCCCACACCAGTGCCGCCACCGTGGCGGCCAACAGCACCGCCGCGCTGCCGGCCTCGGTCCTGAGGAACGCGCGCAGCGGGGTCCGGGTCTCCGGGGCATGTGTGCTCTGCTCCTGGAGGGGAGAAGGGAAGGAGGGATCATGGGTCACGGGAACATCACCGTGTGCCGTGGCCCTGTCGGCGGCGCAATGGCCCACCAGCGGCCGCATGGCGCTCAACCGCCACATGCTTCCGGGTTCCTCCCGGGACAGGCTGCGGGTGTGATCGAGCGCGGCGTCCAGCACCATGGTGAGGGGAGCGGGAGAGCGCGGTGACCGAGTCGGTGACGGCACTGGGCACACCGGCTGAGGCCGCTCCGCCTGCAGCCCGGCGGGCGAATCGGTCCCCACCGCAGCGGCTGGTGAAGACCCGCACGATGTCTGCTGTCACCTTCACCGGTGAAGATCCCCTCGAAGTCCTTACCGTCGACAACCCGCCACTGAACCTCGTGTCCCATAAGACCATGTGCGCGCCGGAGAACGCGCTCATTGCCGCCGCGACGCGAGGGCGAAGGCACAGCTCCTGGCAGCGTCCTGTCCGGCCGAAGCCTCGCGGTGCCGCCCCGGCTCGAAGAACGTGCCCTGCCGACGGTCGCCGCAGTTCAGGGCCCCCGTGCCGCGGGAGCGCGACGGGCGGTCCGGGTGCGTTCCCGATGGGGGACAAACCGGGTGAGAGCCCTGCACATCGAGCGCCATGCCCCGCACGATGGCCCGTTCCATGTCCTGACGTGGCCATGGGGCCCGATCACGGGATCCCGCTCAGGTGGCACCGGGTGAATGATCGAATCGGCGGGCGGTTAGCATATGAGCACCGCCTAGCTCGAAAGATAAGCCTGTGACTGTCAACGAGGACTCGTTCACCAACTGGAAGAACCGCGAGGAGATCGCAGAGTCGATGATCCCGATCATCGGGAAGCTGCACCGGGAGCAGGACGTCACAGTCCTGCTTCACAGCCGCTCCCTGGTGAACAAGTCGGTGGTGAGTATTCTCAAGACCCACCGATTCGCCCGGCAGATCGCCGGTGAGGAACTCTCGGTCACCGAGACGATGCCGTTCCTGCAGGCCCTCACCACGCTCGATCTCGGCCCTTCCCAGATCGACATCGGCATGCTCGCCGCCACGTACAAGGCCGACGACCGCGGTCTCTCGGTGGAGGACTTCACCGCCCAGGCCGTCGCCGGTGCCACGGGCGACAACAAGATGGAACGCCGCGAGGGGCGCGATGTCGTCCTCTACGGCTTCGGCCGCATCGGCCGTCTCGTAGCCCGCCTGCTCATCGAGAAGGCCGGCTCCGGCAACGGCCTGCGGCTGCGCGCCATCGTCGTCCGCCAGGGCGGCGACCAGGACATCGTCAAGCGCGCTTCGCTGCTGCGCCGCGACTCCATCCACGGCCAGTTCCAGGGCACGATCACCGTCGACGAGGCGAACAGCACGATCGTCGCCAACGGCAACGAGATCAAGGTGATCTACGCCAACGACCCGTCCGAGGTCGACTACACGGCGTACGGCATCGACAACGCCATCCTCATCGACAACACCGGCAAGTGGCGCGACCGCGAGGGCCTCTCGAAGCACCTGCGCCCCGGCATCGACAAGGTCGTCCTGACCGCGCCGGGCAAGGGCGACGTCCCCAACATCGTCCACGGCGTCAACCACGACACGATCAAGCCGGACGAGCAGATCCTGTCCTGCGCCTCCTGCACCACGAACGCGATCGTCCCGCCGCTGAAGGCGATGGACGACGAGTACGGCGTCCTGCGCGGCCACGTGGAGACCGTCCACTCGTTCACCAACGACCAGAACCTGCTGGACAACTACCACAAGGCCGACCGTCGCGGCCGCTCGGCGCCGCTCAACATGGTCATCACCGAGACCGGTGCCGCCTCCGCCGTCGCCAAGGCGCTGCCCGACCTCAAGGCGCCGATCACCGGCAGCTCGATCCGCGTTCCGGTACCGGACGTCTCGATCGCGATCCTCAGCCTGCGGCTCGGGCGCGAGACCACCCGCGAGGAGGTCCTCGACTACCTCCGCAACGTGTCGCTGACCTCGCCGCTCAAGCGGCAGATCGACTTCACCACCGCCCCCGATGCGGTCTCCAGCGACTTCATCGGCTCGCGCCACGCCTCGATCGTCGACGCCGGCGCCACCAAGGTCGACGGCGACAACGCGATCCTCTACCTGTGGTACGACAACGAGTTCGGCTACTCCTGCCAGGTCATCCGCGTCGTTCAGCACGTCTCCGGAGTCGAGTACCCGACCTTCCCGGCCCCGGCGGTCTGACCTCGGCGGACTGTCCGGTCCGGTGCCTCGACAGGCGGGGCGGCGGTGGGGCGGCAACCTGGTACCGATCGGCATCAGGTTGCTTTCCCACCGCCGGCCGCCACCGGCAGCGGACTGGGCCGTACGCCCGGTTACCCCCGGGCGGCCCCCGGTCACGACGTACGCCGCTCCGCGCACCTTGCTGACAGCCGGCAGACTCGCCTCCCCCGGACAGGGGCCGGCCAGGCCTCCTGTGCAACTGATGTCGGTACGGGCGGCAAAGCCGCGCCTGGGTGACGAGGCGTTGGTTGCGCCGGATCGGCGGCGACTGCCACCTCCTCTCGGCGTCCGGTGCGTGCGATCGCGAGGCACAGGGTCGCCCTTGTACCGGTCGTGTGTGGGTGATCCCGGCACGGCGGCGAGCGTGTGTGCCGACCGCCGCGGCGCGCGGGTCAGCCGGGCTGCCTGTTCTCCTTGAGCGTGCCCCAGCCGTGCCAGCGGTCGATCTCGATCCAAGCGCTGACCCGGCCGCGGTCCCGCTGCGGGTACGGCGTGCCGAGGTACTGCTGGGCCAGGCGGTCGATGTCGGTGAAGTCCTTGTCCTCACGTACGTCGGCGACGTGCCCGATGATGCTGAGGTGGGTGTACCAGTTCCCCTCGTCGAGCACAGTGAGCGTGACCCGGGGGTCGTTGCGGATGTGTTCGAGCCGCTTGCGGCCCTCATCCATGTTGACCAGGATCCGGCCGTCGCACCAGAGGTACCAGGTGGCCGTGGACACTGGCTGGCCGTCGGCCCGAAGCGTCGCGATGACGGCCGGGTTGGGCTTCTTCAGCATGGCGATCGCGGTCTCGGAAAGCGGTGGCTTCGACACGGAATCTCCTCCTCGGTGATCCATTCCGGGTGATCCATCGGGCTGCGTGTTCACCGTGCCACACCCCGGCGTGCCGAAGGCCTCACGCCCCGTCGGACCGGTCCGCGCGCCGCAGCTTCGGGTCAACGGATGGCATCGCGTCCCGTGCGGCCCGTGCCGAGTACACGAATGGGCTGGTGGCGCAGGGGGTCGAGGCGCGCGCGTCCCGCATCTGAGCTGCCGGGACGGACTCGTCCGGTCGTGCAGGTGGCCCTGGAACACGGGAGGAGTACGACCCATGATCGGAGGCACGAGGAAAGGTGGTAGCAAAGGACGTCCGTACCCCGGGGGATCCGCTGCCTCCCCCGGCGCCGCCAGGCCGCGCCGTGCCTGACCACGTCCCCCCGGAGACCAGTGTGCCCAGCAAGACCACACCCACCGCCTCGGGAACCGTCCCCCGCCAGGGCGCGCCCTCGGGGCGGGCGGCCCACTACCGGGCCGCCCTGCGCCGCACCCCCGTCTCCCTGTGGAACGACGACCTTTCGGACTGGGCTGCCGCCCTGACGTACTACGCCATCCTCGCCCTCCTCCCGGCGCTCCTGGTCACCGTTGCCCTCATCGGCCTGGCCAACCCCCGAGCAACCGACGCGCTGATCGCCGACATCATGGCCTTCGCTCCCGCGGAGTCCGGCGCCGCACTGCGCGAACCCCTGGAGGCCGCGTCCCAGGAACGCGGCCCGGTGTGGCTGCTGGTCGCGACGGGGACCGTCAGCGCCGTGTGGTCCGCTTCCAGCTATCTGGCCGTCTTCCGCCGTGCTCTGCACGCCCTGTACGGCGTCCGCGACACACGGCCCGCGCTGCGCAAGGCGCACATCATCGTGACCACCGCCGTCGGACTGCTTCTGCTGATGATGACCAGCGCATTCGCGCTGGTGCTGACCGGGCCGCCGGCCCACTGGCTGGGACACCGGATGGGTCTCGCACACGCAAGTGACGCGGTCTGGACGCTGCTGAAGTGGCCCCTCCTGATATTTCTTGTGGCCTGTCTGATCACGGTGCTGTTCCGTACCGGCCCGGCGGCGGCCAAGGGGCTGCGGCGGGGGCTGCCCGGCGGAGTGCTCGCCGCGTCCCTGTGGCTCGTGGCATCGGCCGGATTCACCTTGTACGCCACCCACATCGGTTCCTACAGCCGGCTGTACGGATCGCTCGCCGGGCTCGTCATCTTCCTGATCTGGATCTGGTTCACCAATCTCGCTCTGCTGGCCGGGGCCCAGTTCAATGTCGAGCTGGCACGGTCGGTGCAGGAAGCTCGGTAACAGCGTCGCCCTGAGCTTGCTCCGCTTTGACGGACACCATCGCTGTGGTGGTCACGAGCCGCGAGTTCCTACTCCGGTCCGGCATCCAGGGCAAAACTTGCCGGGAGGGGCATGAGCGACCGTACGTTCCCCGACCTACGCCGCTCACCAGGCGACCAGTTCGGCCGCGTCTGCGGTGAAGGCAGCCTGCCCGGCGGCGATCCGTCGGTCCCGCTCGGGGCCGGGACGCATCAACCGGTCGAGTGAGCTGAGCAGCCCGATCGTGTCGGCAGCGTGTTCGGTAAGGCCTGCCGCAGCCATCTCACCGACGCCTTCGGCGCCATGGCCGGGGATCGGCCGGTATCCGACGACCGGTACGCCTGCGGCGAGGGCCTGCACGGCCGTCTGCCCCGCGGCGTTGTCCACCAGGGCGCTCGATGCCGCCATGAGCTCAGGCAGGTCCTCGACCCAGCCCAGCGCCAGGACACCGGGAAGCTTCGCGGCGCGAGTCCGCAGTCGTTCGTCCCTTCCGCACAGCAGCACCGGAAGGTGGCCTGCACCGGCGAGCAGGAGCGCGGTGTCGGTCAGCCCCTGTCCCACGCCCCAGGCACCGGCCGACAGCAGCACGGCAGGCCGGCCGGGGCCACGCCGCGCGAACTCCCGCGCCCAGCGCGACGGCCGCCCGCACGCACGCTCGTGGGCCGCCGCGGCGAAGGCCGGAGGCACGACCGGGCCGCACACCTCCGCCGGGCGTCCGGTCCTGGCACGGACGCGTGCCGCTGCGGCCTCGGTCAGGCACAGGTGCAGGTCGTTGCTGGGGTGGAGCCACTGCCGGTGCACAGCGAAGTCGGTGACCACGACCGTGCTGGGCGGGCAGTCACCGCCCTGGGCCCGCAGCCGCCCTGTGACCTGAGCAGCCTGGTGGAAGGTGGAGACGAGCGCATCCGGGCGCCAGCGCTCGACGACGTCGCGCAGTCGTGGCTCCAGGGCTGCGGCCAGCGGCCCGGTGCCCGGCGCCCAGCCGTTCCGGTCGCGCTGGTCTCCGCGGTCGCGGAAGAATGCCGAGTAGACCGCCGCGTAGGCCCCTGGGCAGTGGCGGAGCGCCGTACGGTATGCGGCGCGCAGCCCGCGCCCGGCGCCGGGGGGCAGTATGTCGAGGAGGTCCACACGTGCGGTCAGGTGGCCGCCGGCCCGCAGCCGCCCGGCCAGTTCGGCGGCCACGGCGTCGTGTCCGGCGCCCATGCTCGCGCTGACGATCAGAATCCGGCGTCCCATTCTTGGATGTTCCTCGCATCGCGGCCGGTGCGCCAACCACGGACGGGCGGGGTTAGGGCGTGTTTCGAAAGTCCCGCCTGGCCCGCCCTGCGGGCGGTCGACGCTCCTTTCGAAGTTCGCCCTGGCCCAGGTGCGGACGAGCGCGATTGCCGGTGCGCTGGTTGCATGAAGGATGACTCGTTACGGGCCGCTACCGGCTGGTGCTTCACCAGGATGTCGGCGGCCCCGGAGGACGGAAGCCCATGCGCAAGAGCCACCCAGCCCACGGCACCCCGGCAACCGGGACCGACGCGACGCGGTCGGTTGCGGCCGGTCCGCCCGCCCCCGGCCCGCGGCCGGTCGTGTTGATCACCGGGGCCTCCTCCGGTATCGGCGCCGAAATCGCGTCACGGCTCGCGGCCGACGGGCGATGGGAACTGCTGCTCAACGGGCGGGACGAGGGCCGGCTCGGCAGTGTCGCCGCCCGCACCGCCGGTGCCGCGCTGCCGATGGACCTGGCCTCCGAGGAGGGCTGCCGCAAACTGGCCGAGGCGGCACTGGCGCACAGCGGAAGAGTTGACGCGCTCGTCGCCGGAGCGGGGCTCGGCTGGGCCGGCGCGTACACCGACATGCCGCCCGCCACAGTGGACCGTCTGGTGAGTGTCAACATCTGCGCCGTACTCCACCTCGTCCGCCTGGTGCTGCCGCAGATGGTGTCCCGCAGGTCGGGCCGGCTGGTACTGATCGGCTCTGTCGCCGGCCGGTTCGGTGTACGGGACGAGGCGGTCTACGCGGCGACGAAGGGCGCACTGATCGCATTCGCGGACAGCCTGCGCTACGAACTCCGGGGCACAGGCGTCCACGTCTGCCTGGTGCTGCCAGGTCCCGTGGACACGCCGTTCTTCACCCGCCGTGGCACCCCGTACACCCGGTCCTGGCCACGGCCGGTACCCGCCGGGCGGGTCGCGGCAGCGGTCGAGAAGGCGCTCGCCGGTGGCCGGGACGAGATCACCGTGCCGCGCTGGCTGGGCGTGCCGGGGCGGCTGCAGGGCGTGGCTCCGCGGCTCTTCCGCAAGCTGGCCATGCGGTTCGGCTGAGCGGGCCGGCAGCGGGCACGCGCGCAGGGTGTGTGACACGTGATCATCGTCTCCGTGGTGCTGGCGCTGCTCGCCGCGCTCGGGAACGCGGCAGCCTCCGTGCTGCAGCGCCGCGCTGCGGCAGCGGACCGGCCCGGCCCCATGGGCAGGCATCGCCTCGGGAGCCTGAGCCTCGTCCGCCGACCGGCCTGGCGCTGGGGTGCGGGACTGCTGCTGGTCTCGGGCCTGGCGCAGGCCCTCGCCCTGGCGACTGGGCCACTGGCTGTGGTGCAGCCAGTGATGACGACGGAGCTGCTGTTCACGTCGGTGCTGGCTGCGGCCGTCTTCCGGCAGCCGCCCGGGGCGCGGACCTGGGGGGCGTTCCTCGGTATGGCGCTGGGCCTGGCGGCCTTCCTCCTACTGGCCAGTCCGACCGGTGGCGTGGACACCGTGCCTCCGAAGAGGTGGCTGCTCAGTGCTGTGCCCACCGTCGCCGTGTCGACCGTGCTGATCATGGTGGGAATGGGGTTGCGGGGCTCCGCCCGTGCGGCGGTACTGGGGTCGGCGACCGCCATCGGCTTCTCCTTCACCGCGGCGCTGATCAAGGACACGCTCGGTTTGCTGTCCGGCGGAGTCGGGGTGCTGTTCACCACGTGGCAGATCTACGCGGCCGTGGCCGTCGGCCTGGGCTCGTTCCTGATGCTGCAAGCCACGTTGCGGGCGGGCTCGCTGGGCGCCTCGCAGCCCGCGCTCACTCTCGGGGACTCATTGCTGAGCGTCATTCTGGGCGTCTTGCTGTTCGAGGAGCAGATCGAACTGGGCTGGCGGGTGCTGCCGGAGGCTGCGGCGCTCGGGCTCATCGCGTTCGCCAGCGTGCATCTGAGCAGTTCCCCCGTGGTCTCCGGAAAGGACGAACAGCGATGGTAGGACGCTCCGCCGCAGGGCGGACGGTGGTGTCATCCGGCGCGGTGGCCGGCGCTCTGGGTGCGGCCGCCGGGGTGGCTGCCGCGTGGCACATGGGGCCCGCCGCCGCCTGGCTGCCGCCCGTACGGAGGATCCTCAGCCCCGCGCTGGACGGCCGCGGTCATCCCTCTCACGTGGCACTGACCTTCGACGACGGGCCGGACCCGGCCAGCACCCCGCACGTCCTGCGCGTCCTGGACGAATACCGGGTGCGAGCCACCTTCTTCGTCGTCGGCGACTCGCTGGAACGTCATCCCGCCCTAGGCCGGGCGCTTGTGGCGGGTGGTCACGAGGTCGCGGTGCACGGCTGGCATCACGAGCGCCCCTGGTTCCCCACACCGTTGCGTGACGTACGGGAGGTAAAGCGAGCCGTCGGCGCGGTACAGCAGATCTGTGGGACCGTCCCGCAGTGGTACCGGCCGCCCTACGGCATCCTCACCGGCGGCCGACTGGCCGCGGCCCGGCGCGCGGGGCTGCGACCGGTGCTGTGGTCGGCCTGGGGCCGGGACTGGACGGCGGACGCCGATGCCCGCTCCGTGAGGGCCTCGGTCCTCGCAGGTCTGACCGGCGGTGCCACCGTGCTGCTGCACGATGCGGACGGATGGAGCGCGCCGGGCGCGTGGCGAGCCACGCTGAATGCGCTGCCCGGCCTGCTCGCCGAGTGCCGTCGACTCGGTCTGAGCGTCGGCCCGCTGGCGGAGCACGGCATCGGACACGTCGAAAACGGCACAAACCTTCGCCGGGCACAACGTCACAGGTGACACGGGATGTGCATCATGCACTTTCCATACATCAACCACTTTACATGCATGATACACATCCATGAGAGAATGGAGAGCGGGCCGCCCGGACGAGAGCGAGAGTGGCCCGGCAACAGGCAGGAGGCGACAGGCGCATGGCCCGGGCAACACACGAAGTCGAGTACGAGCAGATGCTGCTCAGTCGCCACACGTTCTTGAACCAGCGAGGCAAACACCGCAGGGCCGGGGCCCTGGAGCGCAGCGCCTACATCCTGCTCAGCCGCATTCGCGTGCAGGGACCGATGTCCATCGGCGAACTGAGCGACGCCTTCGGACTGGACGCCTCCACCTTGAACCGGCAGACGGCTGCGATGATGCGCACCGGACTCGTGGAGCGCATCCCGGACCCTGACGGCGGAATGGCCCGCAAGTTCCGCATCACCGACGAGGGAGCACGCGTACTCGACATGGAAAGGGAGGGCATCGTCCGCTCCCTGGACCGGGTCATGGTCGATTGGCCGGAAGAAGACATCGCCGCCTTCGCTTCCTGTCTGAGGCGCTTCAACACCGACATCGAACGTCTCGGGGCCCGGCCGTGGCCGCGCCTGTAGACGCGGGCACCTTGAGACAGATGTGGGCTGCGAGGGTCAAAGGGCGATGCCGGTGAGGCTGCCGATCGGGCCCGGGCTCACGCGAGAAGGGGCGATCGTGAACGGCTCCAGCAAATACCGGCGAATTCAGCATGCGTCGCCCGCCCGCGATTCCCCGTCCAGAATCGGACAGGGGATGCCGGCCTCGGCCAAGCCCGGACTTGAGCGTCAGGACGCGCCCTTCTTGGCCGCGTCGAGAATCTTCACCACGGTGTGGAAGTAGCGCGTCGTCGCGTCGCGTCCCAGCGCGCGTTCCTGAAAGCCCTTGGCCGCGGGCGCCTTGCCGTTGATCAGATACCAGATGACAAAGGCGTCGTACTCGGTGCTGCCTATGATCTCCATGTCCTTCTTCGGGGAGATCAGCGGCAGAGCCAGGTCCGGATCGATCCGCTCGGTCGTGAACACCACGCAGCAGCGCATGTCGTGGGTGACCGTGACGTCCTTGAACGGGTCAAGCGTGATCAGCGCCTGCAGTTCCGGGACCGTACGCAGACAGACCGCGACCTCGTAGCCGAGCGTCTCTCCCAGATGGTCACCGATCCGGTCACTGAGCACGGCGCGGTCGGTCTCGCGGGACTCGAAGAAGACGTTCCCGCTCTGGATGTAGCTGCGCACGGAGTCGAATCCCATGTCCGTGAACAGGCTGCGCAAGTACTCCATCTTCACCGAACGGCCCGGCACATTCATCCCGCGCAGGAACGCGATGTACAGCAAATCCAACCACCTGTCCGCAAGAAGGAGGGGAACCTCGGCGTGCGTCCGCCAGCGTAGCGGTGACGGACGGACGGGCGAGCTCGACGACCTCGCGCGGATGGCCGCCGACGGTATCCGCCTGCCCGCCGCCGTGAATGATGCCGCCTGCCACCGGGCCGGCCTTCAGTGCAGGTCGGCCTGCGGCGCGGGAGTGTCGTCGAGGAAGCCGCCCGACTGGTGCTGCCACAGCTTCGCGTAGGCGCCGTCCGACGCGAGCAGCTCCTGGTGCGTGCCCTGCTCGACGATCCGACCGCGGTCCAGGACTACGAGCCGGTCCATCGTGGCGACCGTGCTCAGCCGGTGCGCCACCACGAGCGCCGTTCGCCCGTCCATGAGCCGCCACAGCGCCTCCTGGACGAGGATCTCGCTCTCGGAGTCCAGGGCGCTGGTCGCCTCGTCGAGCAGCAGGATCGGCGCGTCGCGCAGGATCGCCCTGGCGAGGGCGACCCGCTGGCGCTGTCCGCCGGACAGCTTGAGACCGCGCTCACCCACCATGGTGTCGAAGCCGTCCGGCAGCGCGTCGGCGAACTCCGTGACATGCGCCGCCTCGGCCGCGCGGCGGATCTGGGCGTCGGTGGCGTCCGGCCGGGCGAACGCGATGTTGTCCCGCAGCGTGCGGTGGAACATCGCCGGGTCCTGCGGCACGTAGGAGATCAGGCTGCGCACATCGGCCTGACGCAGCGTGCTGATGTCCTGACCGCCGATCAGGATCCGGCCGGCGTCGATGTCCGTCATCCGCAGCAGCAGCCGGGTGAGCGTGGTCTTGCCCCCGCCGGACCGGCCGACAAGGCCGATCTTCGCCCCGCTGTGCACGGCCAGGTCGAGGCGCTCGAAGAGCGGCTCCGCACCCGCGTGGGCGAAGGTCACCTTCTCGAAGCGGACATCGGCGGCCCGGGACAGCAGCGGCTCCGGCGACACCGGGTCGAGCACGGTCGGCGGCGTCAGGAGCAGTTCGGTGAACTGCGCGGCCTCCGTCATCGAACTCTCCAGGCGGCGGTAGATCTGGTTGAACTCGAACATGATCCGCGTCGCGTTGGTGTAGTACGTGAAGGCGACAACGACCGCCTCCACGCCGTGCCCGCCACCGCCGAGAGTAACCGCGAGCAGCAGGCCCAACGCGTTGGTCAGCACGGACATCGGCGCGACCAGCGTGTCGATGCGCAGGTTTCCGTAGTCCCACGACCTCAGCGTGAGCCGCCGTGACTGGGCGACGCGGGACCGGTGCTCGGCAGCCTCGCGCTTCTCGGCGGCGAACGCCCGGACCGTGTCCATGTTCATCAGGCTGTCGGCGACGTGGCCCGACACCCGGGCGATCGCCTCCTCACGCTGGTCGACGAGCAACTGGCGGCGACGGATGAGGGGCGTCACACACAGCGCCGTCAGCGCGATCATCGCCAACAGCCCGACAACGAGCAGCGGTTCGTAGTGCCACAGCACCACGGACCCGAACACCAACGGCACGAAGCTGCCCACGACCGAGAACGTCAGCGTGTCGACGAAATCCTCGAAGCGGGAGGCGAAGCTCAGAACCCGTTTGGTCAGCGAGCCGGCAAAGTTGTCGTGAAAGAACGCGGCGTCCTTGGCGAACAGTTCATCCATGCCGATCACGTACAGGTGCTCGATGCCGAGGGCATCGAGGCGGTTCAGGAAGTGCAGGCCGATACGCCACAGCGTCTCCGCGAGGAGCAGCACGCCGGCGAAGGCAAGTACGTAGGGCAACGTCGAGCCGATGGAGGTACCGGCGTCGCCGGCGATTCGACCGACGAGCTTCGCGACGACCAGCGGCGCGATGTAGGCAATGCCGATATTGCCAAGCGCCGGCAACAGCATCCCGGGCACCGTCAGCCACCGGAGCCTGGCCAACTCCCGGCCGTAGTAACGAAGTGCGAGGAGCACCGAGCCCCTGCCCGGCGCTTCGCGCGATTCAGGCGATCCCATACCAACCCCGTGTGGTCGTGCGGCGGTCCGCCTCGCGCTTCTGTGGGGGTGAGTCCCTTGCGTCAGTGGCCGCGCGGAGCTTCAGTTCGGGTGAGTGCGTCGCTCGGGTCGTCGTGCGACAGGCGGGAAACGGCCGCAGAGCCCCCGCGCAGCTCGTGGCGACGCACATGTGCGAGTACGGGGAGGCCAGGCCCGGAACCTCAGTGTCCCGCGACAGCGCCCGCGGAGTCCAAGCGTTTTTCTCAACCGGCGGCAACCCCGCATACAGGTAACGGCCAGGGGGAGGTTGTAAGACCCCGCCCGCAGCCCTCAGCGCCTCGCCGAGAACGTCACCGCCGCATCGAGACGGCTGATCCGCCTGCCCGGTGTGAAGTTTCATGGGGTGAGTGACCGTCATGTGCGGCCTTGACAAGGATGCTCAGGCACTTGGATTTTGTCAGGTTCCCGCCATGCCGGATTCTGACAGCGCCGACGTCTTTCTCCGGGAAGCGATCTCCGTAGACCCTGGCCCGGCACAGCCGACCGCCCCTCCCGCCCCGCAAGGGCAACAGGCGCGTCGGCTCCAGCCTGTAAACGGAGTTAAGGGGAGCACGTGGACAACCCAAGAGCAACCCGGTACAGACGACTTGCGGCGACGGCGGTGGTCCTGGCCGCTGTCGCCGCGCTGCCCGGCCTGGCAGGTGCCGCCGGGGCTTCGGAGCAGCACACAGGCCTGCGGCAGCCCGCAGCCTCTGCCGACCGGGCCGTCACGACCCGGATCACCCTGGTCACCGGCGACACCATCGATGTCGTCAAGGACGCAGACGGCAAACAGTCGGTGCACATCGCCGGCGCCGAGGGCGCGAGCAAGAGCACCGGCTTCCAGACGATGTCCGGCCCGGACGGGGACCTTTATGTGATCCCCGCGGACGCGATGGACGCCATCGCCTCCGACGCCGTCGACCGTGAGCTGTTCAATGTCACCCGGCTCATCAGGGACGGCTACGCCGACTCCCGCAGTGACAGCCTGCCGGTGATCGTCGGCTATGCGGACAAGCCGTCGGACGCCACCCTCAAGGCGCGCGCCGACAAGCTGCCCGCCGCCGACCCCGGTGCGCTGCTGGAGACCGTCGACATGGCGGGCGTGAAGATCAACAAGAAGGACGCCGAAGACTTCTGGCGGTCCGTCAAGCCGGTCTCCAAGGCGCCCCGGCACGGCAGAACGGTCACCGCCCCGAACGCATCGAAGGTCTCCCGCCTGTGGTACGACGGGAAGGTCCAGGCGTCCCTCGACAAGAGCGTGCCGCAGATCGGCGCTCCCGAGGCATGGGCGAAGGGTGTGGACGGCAAGGGCGTCAAGGTCGCCGTCCTCGACACCGGCGTGGACCTGGGCAACGCCGACGTCAAGGGCAGGCTGACAGCCACTCAGAGCTTTGTGCCGGGCGTCGCCACGGTCCAGGACGGACACGGCCACGGTACCCATGTCGCCTCCACCATCGTGGGCAGCGGCGCCAACTCGGGCGGCAAGTACAAGGGTGTGGCCCCCGGCGCCGACCTCCTCGTGGGCAAGGTGCTCGCAGACCAGAACGGCGGCCAGCAGTCGTGGATCATCAACGGCATGGAGTGGGCCGCGGCCCAGGGCGCCGATGTGGTGAACATGAGCCTCGGCGGCGCCGCGAGCAGCCCCAGTGATCCGATGACGCAGACGGTGGACCGGCTGTCGGCGACCACCGGCACCCTGTTCGTCATCTCCGCCGGCAACTCCGGCCCCGGCGAGAGCACCGTCGGCAGTCCCGGCACGGCCGACTCCGCGCTCACCGTGGGCGCGGTCGACAAGGCCGAAGTCCTCGCCGAATTCTCCAGCCGCGGCCCGCGCGTCGGCGACAGGGCCATCAAGCCCGAGATCACCGCACCGGGCGTCGGCATCGTCGCGGCCCGCGCCGCCGGCACCTCCATGGGCGCGCCCGTCGACGCGAACTACACCGCGGCCAGCGGCACGTCGATGGCGGCTCCGCATGTCGCGGGCGCCGCCGCCCTGCTGGCCCAGCGCCACCCGGACTGGACCGGCCGGCGCATCAAGGCCGCACTCGTCACGCATGCCAAGCCCAGCAGCGACTACTCCGTCTACCAGCAGGGCAACGGCCGGGTGGATGTCCCCGCCGCGCTCGACCCGGCGCTGGAGCTGTCCGGTACGGCCGACTTCGGGCTGGTCGAGTGGCAGCCGGGGACGTACGAGAAGGAAACCCGTACCGTCACCGTCACCAACACCACGGACACTGCCACCACCGTGACCCCCGCTATCAGCGGGAACATCCCGCAGGGCGCGGTCACCGTCCCGGGACCGGTCGAGGTGGCTGCGGGCGCCAGCGCCGAGATCACCGTCACCCTCGACCCGAACCTCGCTCCGACCGGTCTGACCTACGGCACCGTCACCCTGACCAGCGCGTCGGGCGCCACCGCCCACACCGCCGTCGGCCTGGACAAGCAGCTCGAACAGCGCAAGCTCACCGTCCACTTCAAGGACCGCAAGGGCCAGACGCCCAGCAGTTTCTTCTACAGCCTCATGGACCTGAGCACCCGCAGTATCAAGTACGGGGGCGGCTCCAACAAAGGGAAGGCCGAACTGAGCCTGCCCGTGGGTCGCTACAGCATGATGGGTTCGATGAACACCCAGACCAGCGGGGACAACTTCACGAACTACGCCATCGATCTCTACGCCCTTCCGACGATCGACCTCACCTCCCATGACGCCGAGCTGACCGTCGACGGCACCACAGCCACCGACTTCAAGCTGGACGTGCGCGACGAGGAGCGGCCCCTGGAGACCGCGGACTACGCGCACACCCTCACCCGCTCGAGGGAGGGGGACACGGGCTTGCCGCAGGGCTGGGGCGTGGCGTACATAGCCTTCAGTGAGCAGCACGCGGGCGCCATCCCGGTCGAGGCACCGAAGAAGGGTGACGGCGAGCTGTGGGCCTCGTTCTACCAGTCACGCCGCGAGCCGCTGATCCGGGCGTCGGTGACCCGGCCGGACTCGTATGCACTGACGCCCATCCCCACCGACTATCTCAACCGGTTCGACGGCCACGGCCGCTATGACGTCGTGGACGTCGGCGCCGGAACCGAGGAGGACCTGGCGGGACTCGACCTCAAGGGCAAGGCGGCCCTTCTGCACCGGGACAAATCCTTCGGCAACAACCCGGTGCTCCAGCGCGTGGAGGCGGCCGGCGCCGCCGCGATCGTCCTCGTTCCCACCGTCGACGAGACCCTCAGCGTGTACGTCGACGGGGTGAACGTGCCGTACTTCGGCGTCAACTACGACGAAGGCGTGAGGCTCACCGCCGCTGTCGCGGCCGGCCGGACCACGATCGACGTCCGGAGCATCAAGGAGTCGCGCTACCAGTACGCGGGCCACTACGCCTGGAACACCGGTATCCCGGCGAACCTGTCGACCCCGAGCAAGAAGGAGGACTACGCCAAGGTCCGCAACTCGTTCCACAGCGACGGCGCCGGAAAGACATCCTCTTACAGGATGGACTCCTCGGGTCCGGCCCCCTGGAACGGCGGCCGGTTCTCGCGCAGTATCCAGCTGGGCACCGAACGCGACGACTACATGCTGGCCCGTCCGGACATCACCTACCGGGCCCAGGTCAGTTCCTCCAGCAGCCGCGGGTCAATGATGATGCTCGAGTCGGCGCGCAGCTACAAGCCCGGGACCTCGGCCACCGCGCACTGGTTTGCGCCCGTGCAGCATCCGTCCGTCGCACCCAGCTTCGCCTGCTCGTTCTGCCGTTCCGACGTGGGCACCACCTTCGCTCCGGCTCTCGGCGGTGACAGCGACCCGACACACTTCACGAGTTCCGGTGTGAACCGGACCTGGGCGTACTACCGCAACGGCGAGCAGATCACCGGCACCTCCGGGATCTTCGTGCCGGAGAAGGCCGACTACACCTTTGTCTCCACCGACACCCATGCCGACAGCACAGTGAAGCTCGGCGGCAAGGCCGTCACCGAGTACGGCTTCACTTCCGAGGCGCCGACGTCGATGGAGGCACCCGACTGCAAGGCGGTCATCCCCCAGGCGACCGCCTGCGAGACACTGCCCGTCGTCCAGCTCCACTACCGGATGAAGGCCTCCCTGCTCAACGAGGTGGCCGCGGGCAGCCACTCCACGATCACCGTGGACGCCTCCCGCGCGAAGGGCTTCACCGGCGACAGCCGGATGGCCGGGGCGAAGTTCTCCGTCAGCTACGACGACGGCGCCACCTGGAAGAGCGTCGACGTCGACCGCACCGACGACAACTCGTTCAAGGCCCGGTTCACCAACGCCGAACTGTCCGACTCGAACGGCTACGTCAGCACCAAGGCCGAGGTCTGGGACGAGGCGGGCAACCGCACGGTCCAGACCGTCACCCGGGCGTACGCGCTGAAGTAACGCAACATGCCCACAGCGGGGCGCCGCACGGGAACTCCCGCGCGGCGCCCTTCGCGCCACTGGCACCATCGCATGAGCCGCATCCTGGCCGAGCCGCGCGACCGCACCCGGGCGGCTGCGTACGAGTCGGGCCCGACCGTGCCGCGTGGGGTGGGAACCCGTCTCTGAGCACCCGAGATTGCCGTATCCCGGCAACCAGGCGCAGGTATGACGCTGCCGCACCCCGGCCTGTTACCTGATCAGTGGTGTGTGGCTCAATGCTCCCGGAGCGACGGGGGGACAACGGAAATGGCTGTGCAGACGGCGGAGCAGTTGGGGTCGGCCCGGTCCGGGAAAGCGTGGCTGCGTGCGGTGGCCTGGGCGCTGCTCGGACTGGTGTTGCTGGCGGTCTCGGTGGCCCCGAGCATTCCGGTCCCCGAACGGATCGCCGATGAGAGAGCCTTCCTGGATGCACAGCCGTGCGGCAGCGGGGAGGCAGCAGGGGGCACGGCAGGCTGCCTGCACACGATCCGTGGGACGGCTCTCTCCGCCGAGCGCGTCAAGAGCGGCAAAGCGACGGTGTTCCGCGTGCAGTTGCGGGCTCCTGTTCCGGCCCCCGCCGATCGGCCGATGCACCTCGATTCGCACGGCGAGTTGTCGGAGCTCATCAAGCCGGGGGACGAGGTGGAGGTCACCACCTGGCGGAATGTCCAGGTCGCCGTCAGCCACGACGGGGTGAGCGAGACGCTCCCCGGACTGCCGGACGAGAAGGCCACCATGCTCGTCGGGCTCACGCTGGCCGGTGTCTGGCTAGCGATCCTGGGCTTCATCGCCGCGTTCGGCAGCGCCCGGCGGGCCCGCTGCCTTGCCACCGGCCGCCCCTTCCCACCGCCGGTCCGATTCAGTCTGGCGAAGTGCGTGGGCGTGGTGGCCGCATCGCTCGCCGCGGGGTTCGTCGCCGGCAGTATCTGGGACGCCTGGACGGCAGTGGTGATGACGGTGGCCTTCTGGGCACTGATCGCGCTCCCGGCCACGATCGCGGCCCTGCTCTGGGACCGCGATCAGTCTCGCACCTCATTGGCCGCCGCTCAGCTTGGCGCTGAGCACGGCCGGGCCAACTAGGGCCTGTTCTGAGTTCCCCGCCTGCGCCCCGACGCCCGGCACGCACGCTCGCCGCACGGCGCACGCACCGACCACCGCTGCGCCCGTGCTTCGCGCGGACGACGGGGAACTCAGAACAGGCCCTAAAGCACTGGGGACTCCTGTTCGGCCTTGGCATCGGAGAGCCGTAAGGCGCTTCGATGCTCACTGACCGCCCCGAAACGCGCCGCGCGTGCGGCGGACCCGTCGGAGCACGCCCGCAGTGCATCGCGCCCGGTCCCGTCCCGGTCGGCCCAGGTCACAGTTGGGGCCGCAGCCGGGGTCACAGTCCTGGGAACCGCCGCATATGTCGGTCACAGAAGGCGCGCAGGCCGTCGACCAGAGCGTGGATGGAGGAGCGGGCGTAGTGGGAGGCGTCCCAGCCCGCGTACAGGGGGACGGTCAGCGGGCCGTCTGGCGTGTCCACGATCAGTTCCTCGAGACCGAAGCGGGCGCCGTCGGTGACCAGGCAGACCCCTCGGCCCGCCGCGGCCAGCGCCTGGGCGAAGGCCGAGGAGCCGGTCTCGGTGACACCCGCAGGGGTGAGGCCCGTCCGGCTGACAGCCTCGTCGACAACCAGCCGGGCCGCGTTGGAACGAGTCATCAGGATCAGCGGCTCGGTGACCAGCTCGGCGAGGGTGATCGCGGTGCGTCCGCTCCAGGGGTGATCGGCGGGAACCTGGGCGATGACGGGAGTGCGGCCCAGGAACGCCGTTTCCAGCGGGGCCGGGGCCGGGGTGGTGGAGAGACCGAGGTCGGCGTCGCTGCGCATCAGCGTGTCGAAGACCTTGTTCGGCTCCTCCTGGATGGCGTCGCGGAGGGCGGGCCCGGCGGCGGCGCCCGCCATGAACGGGGCCAGGAGGTACGCGACCGTGGAGGGGGCAGCGACCACGGTGAGCGCCGCCCCCTCCCCCCGGCCGACGGCGACCATCGTCTCGGCAGCCTGCTCGGCGCGGCGCACCAGGTCCTGGGCGATGGGGCGGAAGCGCCGGCCGGCAGCGTTCAGGGTCAGCGAACCGGGGCGGCGAGCAAACAGAGAGACACCCAAGTCCCTTTCCAGAGCACTCAGTTGGCGAGAAAGGGAGGGCTGGGCGATATGCACCTGGCGGGCCGCGGCGGTGACCGACTCGGTCTCGGCGACGGCGAGGAAATAGCGCAGCACCCGTAGTTCCATGACGACCTCCCGGACGCCTCGCGAGGTGCCATGCCTCAAAGGCATGGGAATGTTAGCAATCAAGTATTAGACGGCATGGGTGGCCGAATTCAAACTGTGACTGTCCTGTTCACCGTCCTGACACCTTCACCGAAGGCCTCCCCGCCCGATCCTCTCGCACCGTCCGGCGGCCCCTTCACCGAAGTCTGCATGTCCCCGCCGGAGGATCCATGAACGTCCCACGCCCTGCCGCTGCCGCCGGGAGAACCCGTGCTTCGCGCCAGGCCCGCCGCGCCGGTCTCGCCTCGTTCGTCGGCACCACCATCGAGTGGTACGACTTCTACATCTACGGAACGGCGTCCGCGCTGGTCTTCGGAAAGCTGTTCTTCCCCGACGTGTCGCCCGCCGCGGGTGTGCTCGCCTCCTTCGCGACGTTCTGGGTCGGCTTTCTCGCCCGGCCGCTCGGCGGGATCATCTTCGGCCACTTCGGCGACCGCATGGGCCGCAAGGGCACCCTGGTCACCACACTGCTGCTGATGGGCGCCGCCACCTTCCTCGTCGGAGTACTGCCCACCCACGCGCAGATCGGGGTCGCCGCGCCGGTGCTGCTGGCGCTGCTGCGCGCCGTCCAGGGCATCGCCGTGGGCGGCGAATGGGGCGGCGCGGTGCTGATGGCGTCCGAGAGCGCACCGAAGGGCCGGAGTTCCTTCTTCGCCATGCTGGTGCAGCAGGGCTCCCCGGCGGGGGCGATCCTGTCCACGCTGGTCTTCCTCGCCGCGGGCACCCTGGACGACGCGGCCTTCCTGTCGTGGGGCTGGCGCGTGCCGTTCCTGCTGTCGGGACTGCTCGTCGTGGTCGGCCTCGTGATCCGCCTGAAGGTCGAGGAATCGGACGACTTCGAGCGTGTGAGGGAGAGCGGCGACGTGGTGAAGCTGCCGATCGCCGAGGTGCTGCGCACCGCCTGGCGGACCGTGCTGCTCGGCATCGGCGCCTCGATCATGGGTATCTCCGCCGCGTACTTCACCAACACGTTCGTGCTCTCCTGGACCACCAATGAGCTGCACATGGACCGGCAGACGATGCTGTACATCCTCCTGGCGCTCTCGGTGGTGCAGTTCACCTGGCAGCCGATCGCCGCGCTGATCTCCGAGCGGGTGGGCGAGGCCCGGTTCATGGTGTGTTCGCTGCTGGCCAACGCCGTCGCCGCCGTCCCGATGTTCCTGCTGATCAACACCGCGCGGCCGGTCCTTGTCTTCTGCGGCATCGCGCTCGCCACGATCAGCGGCTCCGGGTACTACGCCGTCCTCGCCGGCTTCCTCGCCCGCGCCTTCCCCTCCCGGGTCCGCTACACCGGCATCTCGCTCTCGTACCAGCTGTGCTCGACCCTCATCGGCGGTACGACCCCGCTGGTGGCCCAGTCCCTGCTGACGTCCGGCGGCGGCTCCGTCTGGCCCGTGGCCGGGTTCTACACGGTCCTGCTGCTGGTCACCACGGCGTGCGTCGCCGCTCTCGCCCGGCTCACCGAACGGCGCGCGCCTCAGGAGCGGCCCGTCCCGGCAGCCGTCTGACCTCCACCGCACCAGACCTTCGGTGGCGCCGCGCTGCCTTCCCGGCCGCGGCGGCCGCCGGACCCCATCCCCCAAGGAGTTGACCATCGTGCGCCTCGACGCCGTGTTCCACAATGGACGGTTCACCACCCTCGACCCGGACCGCCCCACGGCTCGCTCCATCGGCGTCCTGGGCGGCCGGATCGCCGCCTTCGACGAAGAACTGCGGGGCTGCACCGCCGACATGGTCGTCGACCTCGGCGGGGCGCACGCCGTGCCCGGCTTCAACGACGCGCACCACCACCTGAGCATGGTCGGCAAGGGGCTGCGCGAGCTGGACGTCTCGTACGCCGCCGCGCCCGGCCTCGACGCGGTGTACCGGGCCGTGGCGGAGCGGGCCGCGACGCTGCCGGCCGACGCCTGGGTGCTGGGCGCGGGCTACGACCAGAACAAGATCGGCGCCCATCCGACGGCCGAGGCGCTCGACCGGGCAGCCCAGGGCCGTCCGGTCTGGCTGGTGCACACCTCGCACCACATGGCCGTGGCCAGTACGGAGGCGTTCGCCCGGGCCGGGTTCACCGATCTCAGCACCGTGCCCGAGGTGCCCGGCGGCATGGTCGTGCGTGGCGCGGACGGGCGCGCGGAGGGCCTGCTCCAGGAGACCGCGATGCAACTGGTCGAGCGAGTGCTCCGGCCGGCGCCCGCCGAGGAGTGGATCGCGAACATCGCCGCCGGGTCAGAGGCTGCCCTCGCGGTCGGCCTGACCAGCGCGACCGAGCCGGGCATCGGTGTGACCGACGGCATCGGCAACGGGCCCGCCGACCTGGACGCCTTCATGCGGGCACGGGAACGGGGCCAGCTCGGCGTCCGGATGACGGTCATGCCGTACATCACCGCACTGCGCAACTGCGGCGTCTTCGAACCGGGCGCCAGGTGGTACGGCCTCGACCTCGGTCTGCGCACCGGCTTCGGCGACGAGTGGCTGCGCATCGGGCCGACGAAGATCCTCTCGGACGGTTCGCTGATCGGCCGTTCGGCCGCGATGTGCTGCGACTACCACGACTCCCCCGGCAACAGCGGGTTGCTCCAGTACGAGCGCGAACAGATCCGCCGGTACATCGTCGAGGCGCACCGCTGCGGCTGGCAGGTCGCCACGCACGCCATCGGGGACGCCGCCCTGGACATCGTCTTGGATGCGTACGAGGAGGCGGGGCGGCTGTATCCGCGCGCCGATGTGCGTCACCGGATCGAGCACGCGGCGGTGACGAGCGACGCGCAGGTCGCCCGGATCGCGGCGCAGGGCCTGATCCCGGTACCGCAGGGCCGGTTCCTGTCGGAGACCGGTGACGGCCTGCTGGCGGCACTCGGCCCCGTTCGGGGCCAACTGGCCTACCGGATGCGGTCTTTCCTGGACGCGGGCGTAGTGCTGCCCGGCTCCTCGGATGCCCCCGTGGTCGCCGGCGACCCGCTGCTGAGCATCCACGACATGGTGAACCGGCGCACCGCCTCCGGCATGCCGATCGGCCCGCACGAGGCGGTGACGGCGCAGGAGGCACTGCGCGCGTACACGGTCGGCTCGGCCCATGCCGTCCACGAGGAGCACATCAAGGGAACCCTCACCCGGGGCATGCTCGCCGACTTCGTGGTCCTCAGCGACGACCTGCTGGGGGTGGCCCCCGAACGCATAAGGGAGCTGACCGTGGGGGCGACCGTCGTCGGCGGACGAGTCGCCCACGACTCGGGGGCGCTGAAAGTCTCCGCGGCAGAGGAATCCTAGAAGGGATCACCGCCTTCGGACTGGTGTTCACATCCGGAGAGTCGGGCCTTGGGGCGGGGCGGTCCATGCCTCGGGGTGCGGTGGAGTGGAGTCGGGTGGCAGGGTGACCGTGACGACCAGGCCACCGCCTTCGTGAGGGCGGGCTGTGGCGTCGCCGCCGTGGGCGCGGACGATCGAGCGGACGATGGACAGGCCGAGGCCCGCTCCCTTGGCGGTGACCAGACGTTCGTTGCCCAGGCGGCGGAAGGGCTCGAAGAGGGCCGGAATCTCGTACGCAGGCACCACGGGGCCGGTGTTCGCGACGTCGATCTCGATCCTGCCGTCGTCGCGGGTGCGGCTGGCCACCCGTACCCAGCCGCCGTGGCCAAAGTTGTGCCGAATGCCGTTCTCCACCAGGTTCTGGACGAGTCGTTCGAGCAGCAGGGCATCGCCGGCGGTGACCGCCTCGTGCGCCTCTTCGTGCAGGGTGACCCCGGCCTGCTGCGCCTCCGGGGCCGTCTGCGTCACCACATGGGCGACCACGTCGGCCAGATCGACCGGACGCCGCTCGATGACCTCGTTCTCCGAAGTGGCCAGCAGCAGCAGGCCGTCGATCAGCTGCTCATGCCGGGCGTTGATCTGCAGCAGGTCTTCGCCGAGCCGCTTGACGTCCTGCGAGGCGGTCCTGCGGTGCATGGCCATCTCGACCAGGGCGCGGCCCAGGGTCAAAGGTGTGCGTAATTCGTGGGAGGCGTTGGCCACGAAGCGCCGCTGGCCGTCGAAGGAGCGGTCGAGGCGTTCGACCATGGTGTCGAAGGCGTTGGCGAGGTCCTTGACCTCGTCGTCGGGGCCACGCAGGGAGATGCGTTCGTGCAGCCCGCGGTCGGCGACCGGAGCGGCGGCGATACGCCGGGCGGTGTCGGTGACCCGGTGCAGCGGGGCCAGGACACGGCCGGCGATGAGCCAGCCGAATCCCGCAGCGACACTGCCGACGACGGCGAGTGCGATGCCGCCCTGGGTGATCAGGGAGGTGGTCGCGGCGTCGCGCAGCTTGTCCTCCTGGGCCTTCATCCACTTCCCCGGATCGCTGCCGATGCGTACGGCGCCGTCGGCAGGAGGCAAGACGGTGGCGGGCGGGGTGGCCGGGCTGCGACCGCTGAAGACCTTGGGGCCCTGCGGGCTCAGCTGCTGACTGAACAGGACATAGGTGACACCGAGCAGGACCACCCCCGCGGCGAGGAACATACCGCTGTAGATCAGGGTGAGCCGGCCTCGCAGGGTGATGCGGCGCGGCAGCAGTTTCCGGGGCTTCAGGGGTTTCACGGGCTCTCCGGGCGTCATGGGATGCGGTACCCCACCCCGGTGACGGTCTCGACGACGGGCGGGTCTCCCAGCTTGCGGCGCAGTTTGAGGACGGTGAGGCGGACCGCACCGGTGAACGGGTCGGCGTGCTCGTCCCACACCTTCTCCAGCAGATGCTCGGCGGAGACCACGGCCCCGTCCGCGCGCAGCAGCTCGGCCAGTACGGCGAACTCCTTCCGTGCAAGCGGAACGTACCGCCCGTCCCGGAAGACCTCATGGCGCGCCGGATCCAAGGTGATTCCCGAGCGGCTCAGGACCGGCGGCACCGCGGGGCGGCTGCGCCGCCCCAGGGCCAGGACGCGGGCGGCGAGTTCGGGGAAGGCGAAGGGCTTGGTGAGGTAGTCGTCAGCGCCGAGACCGAGCCCGACGACCCGGTCGGTGACGTCCGCGGCGGCGGTCAGCATCAGCACCCGCGAGGACGCCCCGTTCGCGACGAGCCGGCGGCAGACCTCGTCGCCGTGGACCAGAGGCAGGTCCCGGTCCAGGACGACGACGTCGTAGGCATGGACGTCCGTGCGTTCCAGGGCGGCGGCGCCGTCGTGTGCGACGTCGACGGCGTGGGCCTCCTGACGCAGCCATTCCGCGATCGTGTCGGCGAGGACCGGCTCGTCCTCCACCACCAGCACCCGCATACGTCCCCTGCCCTTCTCCTCGGTGTACGGACCGTCCGACGTTCACAACAGCCCATGGTGCGGGTCGGGTTGTTTCCTTTTCGTCAGGAAACAACAAGGAAACGCGCCACCGTCTTCCATTCCCTTCCAGACCGGCACTGCAGCCGGCCGCGACGAAGAGGAGACGACGACGTGCGCACATTCAACCGCAGCGTGCTTGCGGCACTGCCGCTCGCCCTGGCCCTGGTGCTGACCGGATGCGGTTCCGATGACGGCGGCGCCAAGGTGGCCTCGGCCGACGGAAACAAGAAAGACAGCAGGAGCGAGGGCAGCCAGACCGACAAGGAAAAGCAGGAGTCGGGCGTGAAGTTCGCCCGGTGCATGCGGGAGAACGGCGTGGACATGGAGGACCCGCAGCCCGGTAAGCCCATGCGTGTGATGGGGGACGGCAGCACCGACCTGAACAAGGCCATGCAGGCATGCCGCAAGTACATGCCCCAGGGAGGCCCCGGCTCCCCCAACGAGGACCCCAAGGCCCAGGAGCAGATGCGGAAGTACGCGCAGTGCATGCGCAAGAACGGCGTGGAGAACTTCCCCGACCCCGGGGACGGCGGCATGCGGCTCGACAACTCGATCACCGGGGACCCGGACTTCAAGAAGGCCGACAAGGCGTGCCAGGACATCATCAAGCGACTGCGCAACGGCAACGTGCAGAAGAAGGAGCAGGGATGAGCGAGCCCGCAGCCGCCACTGCGGCGGACCAGCCGTCGCCCGGAACGGAAGAGGCACCCCGCCGGAAGCGACGGGGCGGGAAGATCGCCGCCACCACCGCCCTCCTCGTGGTCGCCACAGGTGGGGCAGCGGCCGCGGGCCTCGGCCTGGGCGGCGGGGGGGGGGCGGGGGGGGGGCGCCCCCCCGCCCGCCCCCCCCCCCCCCCCACGCCCCCCCCCCCCCCCCCCAAACCCCCCCCCCCCGCGCCCCCGGCCTCGCGCAGAGCAAC
>NZ_JBITER010000046.1:0-49327 GCF_044455345.1 Streptomyces sp. NPDC051286
ACAAGGACCGCGACCACGACCGTTGGGGCCACAAGGACCGCGACCACGACCGTTGGGGCCACAAGGACCGCCGTGACAAGGACCGCGACCACGACCGTTGGGGCCACAAGGACCGCGACCACGACCGTTGGGGCCACAAGGACCGCCGTGACAAGGACCGCGACCACGACCGTTGGGGCCACAAGGACCGCGACCACGACCGTTGGGGCCACAAGGACCGCCGTGACAAGGACCGCGACCACGACGGTTGGGGCCACAAGGACCGCGACCACGACGGTCGTCGCTGACCCCCTGCACTCACCTGTCCTGACCCTCTGACCCCCGCTCCCTGACCCGGGAGCAGGGCCCCGCCCCATCCGCCCGCGGCGCACCCCGGCCCCCGGCCTCGGTGCGCCGCCTGACGTCTGGGGGTGCTTCGAGCCGTGGCGGTCACAGCCATCACCAGTGTGCACGGGGCGACGACGACGAAGGCCAGGGCCCGCAGCGGGTGCGGCACTGCGCGGCTTGCGTGCGGTTCTCCGCGGACGTGTGCGTGCCCATGCCCTTACGCCCCGTCTCCCTGCGGATCGGGGCGGCCGGGGGGCGCCCCCGTCATTCGGGGCCCGCGACCTCTTGTTCGGCCCACAGTGCCTTGCCGGTCCACCCGTATCGGGTGCCCCAGTGGGTGGCGGGCTGGGAGACGATGAAGAGCCCGCGTCCGCCTTCGTCGAAGGTCCGGGCGTGGCGCAGGTGCGGGGCCACCGGACTGCTGTCGTGGACCTCGCAGGTCAGCGAACGGTCCAGGATGGGCCGCAGGCGCAACGGCGGGCGGGCAGCGTGCGTGTGTCGCCGACGAGACCGCCGGGTACTCGCGCGGCCCGCAAGCTGACGCGGTCGGGCCCTCCCAAGGGGCGGGCGGCCGCGCTCCTGCCTAGCGTGGCAGCGTGAGCCACCAGGGATCCATCGACCGCAGCGGAGTGCCGTACGCCGCGCACGGCTGGGGTGAAGCTGTCCTGGCCGTGCTCGCCGGTCTCGTGGTCATGGCAGCCACCGCTGCCCTCGGTCTCTGGGCGGCAGGTGCGAGCGGTCTCCCCGGGGGCGCGTTCGCCCGTGTCGTCGCGGCCGTCGTGGTGATGGCGGCGGGCGGTTCCGTTTCCCTCTCGGGAAACGCCGGCGAACTGGTCAGGACCCATGCGGAATTCTCGGTGCTTCCCCTGTCCGTGACTCTGACCGGGGCCCTGGTCATCGCCGCCGGCTTTCTGCGGCCCCTGCGCCACCGGGCGGTCGCGGGCGCACGCGAACTGGCCGGCTGGGCGGCCCGGGTGGCGGTGCTGTGGGCGCTGGTCCTGATCGGCCTGTCGCTCCTGGCCCGTCAGAGTTTCGAGATTCCTGTCCAGAAACCGACCGGGGCTGTCATCGGTGACCTGCCGGACGCCTCGCCGACGGTCGGATTCAGGACCGACGTCCCGCTCACCCTGCTCCTCGGTCTGCTGTGGCTGGTGGGCGTCCTCGTCCTGGCGCTCGCCGTGTCGCGCGGTGCCCCGCTCCCGGCTCGCCTGCTGCGCTTCCAGGAGTCGGTGCGCCCGGCCGCGTACGCGATGGTGGCGCTGTTGCTCGCGTACGTCGTCCTGGGCGTGATCGTCGGACTCGTCGTCATGGTGACCCGGGGCCGCCCGGCCGAGACGGTTGCCGTGATCCTCCTGGGGCTGCCGAACCTCGTCTGGCTCGCGTACACACTCGGGCTCGGGGCAATCTGGGAGGGGAGGGTGGACGGGCCGTTCGGGCTGCCCATGCCGCAGGTGCTGGACTCGGTTCTGCGCACGCCGGACCTTTCCGCCCTCAGCGTGTCCACGCTCGCCGACCATGACGGTCGGGCCTGGTGGCTGGTCGTCGTCGCCGCCGTGCTGACCCTGGCCGCCGCCTTTCTCATGGCGGTGCGCTCGCCGGGCCGGATGCGGCCGTGGCAGCACGCCGTACACATGGCGGTGGCGCTCCTCGTCACCGTGCTGACCATCTGTCTCGTCGCCAGGGTCTCGGCGCACTACGGCCTGTCACTGCTGGGTATCGGGGACCTCGGCGGCGGTCTCGGCGGCGAGGTGACGCTGCGTCCGCGACTGGGATCCGCGATCGCCGTCGCCGTCGCATGGGGGCTGGTCACCGGCTTCCTCGGCGGCCTGCTCGCCTCAAAGATCCACCGACGGGGAGAAGTCCCGACAGGCTCTGGGTGACGACGGCATACCGGCCATGGGGGGCGCGGGTGCGGGGGACATCACGCGCCACCCGTCCGGGTGGGCGGATGCGTGGTGCCCGCCCCGGACCGGTCGACGGGCCGCAGGAGCTGTGCCGGTTCGGCATCGGCGGGATCCGCCGGGCGGTACGGGGCCACCCGCGCGGGGTCGACGATCTGCGTCGGCTCGGGCTCCGGTGCGTGCGCCTCGCCCGCTCCGCGGTCCGTGGGGGCACTGCTCGGCCGACCGGGACCGCCCGAGGCCGCGTACGTACTCAGCTGGGTGCCGTCGCAGTACACCCAGCGCTCGTGCTCGGCGTCGTACAGCCACATCGCCTCCCCGTCGGCGACCATGCCCACTCGCAGCCCCTGGGTCCGGCGGCGGAAGGTCTCCCCGTCGATCCGGTCCTCGGTCAGCTCCTCCGCGGCGCGCCGGTACTGCGTCAGTGACTCCTGGACCCGCGCCATCAGCGGCCAGGGGTCCGCGGTGCGCGCGAGCGGCTGTCCGGACTCCGGCGGACCGTGGGGGACGGAGACGAGCAGCCGGCCGTCGACCCATGCCGACCAGCCGTTGGCGCAGAGGATCTGTCCCCAGTCGCCCCGCCGGCCGAGCAGCTGGACGGGAAGCAGCGGGTCGAGCGGCTCGGTGGGCCGGGTCACGTCGGGCGCTTCCCAGGCGGACATCCCGTCCGAAGGGACCACGTGTGTGGGGCGGAATTCCGGTGTCGCCATGGGCTTCCGCCTCCGCTACTTCCGCATGATGACGGGCTCGTGCCGGCGGAGCAGCCGCGCCACCACCAGTCCGAAGACGACCGACAGCACCACCAGCATCCCCATGTTCAGCAGCCACGCCTCCGCAGAGTGCTCGAACAGTGGATCCGAGCTCACCTTTCCCGGCACGATCCTGGCGAGCCCGATGGTCCCGCCCATCGCCGCGAGCGCCCACCGGGACGGCACCAGCCACGCCAGCTGCTCCAACCCGGGCACCCCGTGCAGTTTCAGCAGCGCACCGCAGAACACGACCTGGACGATGGCGAGGAGCACCAGCAGCGGCATGGTGACCTCCTCCTTGCGCACCAGCGCGGAGACGATCAGACCGAGCATCATCGCCGTGAACGACAACAGGGCCACGGCCAGCGTGATTTCGACCAGTGGTGGCAGGAGAACGCCTTTGCCGCCCGGGGCGTTCAGATCGACGCCCACCAGACCGACCAGGGTCAGCACCACCGCCTGCAGCACCGTGACGGTGCCCAGGACAACCACTTTGGACATCAGATACGCCTGTCTGGACAGTCCGACGGCCCGCTCCCGCTGGTAGATCGCCCGCTCCTTGACCAGTTCCCGTACGGCATTGGCGGCGCCGGTCAGCACGCTGCCCACACAGAGGATCAGCAGCGCGTTGATCGCCGTGTCCTGGGTCAGCCGGCTACCGGCCAGGGCCCGGGTCATCGCGCCCATCACGAACGGCAGAGCGATCATGATGGCCAGGAAGGTCCGGTCGGCGCTCAGCGCGGCGGCGTACCGGCGGACCAGCGTCCACAGCTGAGCCTCCCTGCTCCGGGTCTTCGGCGGCGGCGCGACCGGGGCGGCCGCGGCGTGCGGCAGCCGGGGCTGCGCACTGGAGTTCGCGATGTACTGCCGGTGGAACGGGGAGGCGCGGTACTCCGCCGCCCATTTCCGGTCCCGGTCGTTCTCGAATGCCTCGAACGCCTCGGGCCACTGCTCGAATCCGAAGAAGGCGAGCGCGTCGTCCGGCGGCCCGTAGAAGGCGGTCTTCCCGCCGGGGGCCAGGACCAGCAGCCGGTGGCAGACATCGAGGCTGAGCACACTGTGCGTGACGACGATGACCGTACGCCCGTCGTCGGCGAGCTTGCGGAGCATATGCATGACCGAGCGGTCCATACCGGGGTCGAGCCCCGAGGTCGGCTCGTCGAGGAAGAGCAGCGACGGCCTCGTCAGCAATTCCAGTGCGACGCTGACGCGTTTGCGCTGGCCGCCGGAGAGGCTGTGGATCGATTGTTCCGTCCGCTTTTCCAGACCCAGCTCACGGATCACTTCGGTGACCCTGGCCCGGCGTTCCGACGGGGCCGTGTCGTGCGGGAAGCGGAGCTCGGCGGCGTACCCGAGGGCGCGGCGCACGGTCAGCTGGGAGTGCAGGATGTCGTCCTGTGGGACGAGCCCGATGCGATGGCGCAGCTCGGCGTAGTCGTGGTAGAGGTCGCGGCCGTCGTAAAGAACGCTGCCCTCGTCGGCCGGGCGGAGGCCGGTCAGTGCGTTGAGCAGGGTGGACTTGCCCGAGCCGCTCGGACCCACCACGCCGAGCAGGCACTTCTCGCCCACCGGGAACGAGACCTGGTCGAGCAACGTCTTGCGGCCCCGGTCCACGGTGACGGCCAGGTCCTGCACATCGAGCGAGACCTCACCGGTGTCGACGAACTCCTGCAGCACGTCGCCGACCAGAGAGAACTCGGAGTGACCGATACCGACGATGTCACCGGTGGCGACCAGAGCGCGGCCGACCAGCTGGCCGTTGAGATACGTCCCGTTGTGCGAGCCGAGGTCGACTATCTCGTATGTTCCGTCCGGATGTGCCCGCAGTTCGGCGTGCCGGTGCGAGACGGTCAGGTCGTCGACGACGAGGTCGTTGTCGGCGCTGCGGCCGATGCGTACGGTATGGACGGGCCGCGGTCGCACGACGGTCGGCTGCCGGAACGTACCGGTGGCGGCCGGCATGGAGACGGTGGACGGGCGGTCCGCCGGATGCACCGCGGGGGCCGGGGGCTCCCGACCGACCAGAACGGCGCACGGCCCGTCCGCGGGATGACCGAACCGGATGACGCTGCCGGGTCCTACGCCCGATTCCTGGATACGCCTGCCCTCGGTGTACGTACCGTTCGCGCTGTTCTCGTCCTTCAGGGACCAGTGGTCGGCAACGGGCCGGAGCACCGCATGGTGCCACGAGACCCGGTCATCGTCGATGACGATGTCGCTCAGCGGGTCGCGGCCGACGTGGTAGTTCCGGCTCGGACTCATCACCGTGGGTCCTGCGTCGGTTTCGAGAATGAGCTCGGGCGCAGTCGACGCGACAGGCCTCTCAGACATGGTCGAATTCTATCTATTGGTGGGGGTATCTGCTCATGGGTGCACCCCAGGCCGCCCTGTCGGAACATGGCGGGCTCACGGGGCCGGTGCATTTCCCCAGGCCTCACCGGACCCGATCTCCCGGCTGTCGTGGTGCGATGCCCAGCGGCCACGCCGCGGGTGCACCCTCGCTTCGACAGCCGGCGCGGACAAGCCGTCGACCTGACAGGGAAGGAGACCCGTCGCGGACCCGGGTGACGATCACTGAAGCGGACCCGCCTCATGGCACCCGCCTCGTCCCCTGGTCCCTCGGTCCGGGTCCAGCGCCGGGTTCCGGAACCAGGCAACCATGCCCAGGGCGGCCCTGGGGCCCCGGCCCGGTGCTGTCCACGGGGAAGGAGAACTCCCCGCATGTGCCGCCCCGTGCCCGCACGGGCGCGTCGTCCGCCGACCAGGGAGCCGCCTCCCGCGCGACGGCCGGGCGTCGCACCGGAGGCGGCCTCCCGATTGCTCAGGCGCCCAGTGCCGCCGAGACCACGGCCTTGGCCTCGTCCTGCACCCGGCCGAGGTGATCGGACCCGAGGAACGACTCCGCGTAGATCTTGTAGACGTCCTCGGTGCCCGAGGGGCGGGCGGCGAACCAGGCGTTCTCCGTGGTCACCTTGATGCCGCCGATCGGTGCGCCGTTGCCGGGAGCCGAGGTGAGCACCGCCGTGACCGGTTCGCCGGCCAGCGTGCCGGCCGTGACCTGCTCCGGCGAGAGCTTGGCGAGTACCGCCTTCTGTTCACGGTCCGCGGGGGCATCGATGCGGGCGTACGCGGGCTCGCCGAAGCGGGCGGTGAGCCCGGCGTAGTGCTCGGACGGCGACTTCCCCGTCACGGCGAGGATCTCCGAGGCGAGCAGCGCCAGAATGATGCCGTCCTTGTCGGTCGTCCACACCGATCCGTCACGGCGCAGGAACGACGCGCCGGCCGACTCCTCGCCGCCGAATCCGAGCGACCCGTCGACCAGACCGTCCACGAACCACTTGAAGCCGACCGGTACCTCGACCAGCCGCCGTCCGAGAGCGTCGGCGACCCGGTCGATCATCCCTGACGACACCAGGGTCTTGCCGACGCCCGCCGCGTCCGGCCACTGATCACGGTGCGCGTACAGGTAGTTGATGGCGACCGCGAGATAGTGGTTCGGGTTCATCAGCCCGCCGTCCGGGGTCACGATGCCGTGCCGGTCCGCATCGGCGTCATTCCCCGTCGCGATCCGATACCGGTCCCGTTGACCGATCAGCGACGCCATCGCGTACGGCGAGGAGCAGTCCATCCGGATCTTGCCGTCCCAGTCCAGCGTCATGAACCGCCAGGTGGGGTCGGTCAGCGGATTGACGACGGTCAGATCGAGCCGGTGCTGCTCGGCAATACGGCCCCAGTACGCGACCGACGCCCCGCCCAGCGGGTCCGCGCCGATCCGGACCCCGGCCGCGCGGATCGCGTCGAGGTCGAGCACGGACGGCAGGTCCGCGACATAGGTGCCGAGGAAGTCGTACGTGGAGGTGGTCGGCGCCGCCAGTGCGCGGACGTACGGCAGCCTCCGTACGTCCTTCATGCCGGCCGCGATGATCTCGTTGGCCCGCTCCTGGATCCTGCCGGTCGCCTCGGACCCGGCGGGGCCGCCGTTCGGCGGGTTGTATTTGAATCCGCCGTCGCCCGGCGGGTTGTGCGACGGAGTGACCACAACGCCGTCGGCGAGACCCGAGGTACGGCCCCGGTTGTGGGCGAGGATGGCGTGCGACACCGCCGGGGTGGGGGTGTAACCGTCGGCCGAGTCGATCAGCACAGTCACATCATTGGCGGCGAACACCTCGATCGCGGTGGCCCGTGCGGGCTCGGACAGCGCATGGGTGTCAGATCCGAGGAACAGCGGACCGTCCGTGCCCTGCTGCGCACGGTACTCGCTGATGGCCTGACTGGTCGCGGCGATGTGGTCCTCGTTGAACGACGTGGCCGTCGACGTCCCGCGGTGACCCGAGGTGCCGAACGCCACCCGCTGGTCCGGCTCGGCCGGATCGGGATGCAACGTGTAATACGCCGTCACCAGCCTGGCCACATCGGTCAGGTCCTCCGGATGTGCCTGCTGTCCGGCTCGTTCGTGCGGCATCTGCCCACTCCTCCGTATCGGTCGGTCGTTGCGATTTGCCCGCCGGATCAGTTTTCCCGATGGCCGATGTGGACCGTTGGCTGCCCGGCCCTACGCACCGCCACGGCGGCGGCGTACCCGGCGGGGACCAGCACATCGGTGACGGTCCAGCCCGCGGGGCCGGGCTCCGGCACGGGCCCGGTGCCCAGATGGTCCAGCGAGAGCTCGCGAGCGAGCCCGATCCCCTCGCCCTTCAGATATGCCTCTTTGCGGGTCCACGCCCGGGCGAAGGCGACGGGCCTGTCCTCCGCGCGGAGTTCTGCCAGCTCCTTTACCTCCGCCGGATGCAGCATCGACCCGACGTCTGCAGCGGCCGTGTCGTTCGGTACCGCCTCCACGTCCACCCCGACCGGCGCGGCGGCGAACGCCAGCAGCGACAGGTCCCGGCTGTGCGACAGGGAGAAATGCACCCCGCCGTCGGTCGCCGGACGGCCGTGCGGACCACCGCAGGACGGGCACGGCTCACGGACCAGCCGCACTTCGCGCGGTTCGACACCCAGCCGGGCGCCGAGCAGCATCCGCAGCGCCACATGGGCCGCGACATAACAGCGCCGGTCGGCCGGAGCGACGAATCTCTCGGCACGCCGCTGTTCCCCGGCGTCGAGAATTCCGGGCGCCAGCCGCTCGGCCGCATCACCGTGCCGCACTGCGTCCACGATCCACAGGGCGGGTATCCCGGCAGGCCAGGAGGGCAGCACGCCCCGGGTGCCGTCGGCCGGGTCGAACTCGATGGGCTGATGCACCGGTCGGATCATCTCCAATCACCTGGCGAACGCCGTGAGGGAGTGTCACCGGCGCGGGGAACAGTGCCGATTCTATGGAGACCCCGACCGGACCCGGCATGGATGAGTCCACGATGTGAGCAGGTCACCGCGCAACGGAGGAACGAGATGATGCCCCATCGTTCTGCGCCGGCCGACCCCGTACTGCTGCGGAGGGGCACCGCCGAGGGCGCGGCGCCCCTCACCGGGCTCGTCCCGCATGCACCGGCTCTGAAGGGTGTGGACGCGACCTGTTGCGCTGTCCGGATGATCACGCTCAAGGCGGCAGCGGGTCCCGGACGAAGGACCCGGGGTCCGCGGCGGTCGACGACGCCGTCGACGCCATTGCGGCCCGGGGGACTCTGCCCGTCGTCGCGGCGGGGAACAGTTCATTGGACGCCTGCACCATCTCCCCGGCCCGCGCGGCACACGTGGTCACGGTCGCGGCCAGCGATGCTCAGGACCGGCAGACCGGCTTCAGCAACTACGGCCCCTGCGTGGAGATGTACGCTCTCGGCTCGGCGATCGTATCGGCCAAGCTCGGCGGTGGTTCGGTGGCCATGAGCGGAACCTCCATGGCCAGCCCTCATGTTGCCGGGGCCGCCGCTCTCTACAAGCAGTGGAAGCCGGCCGCCACGCCGAACGACCTCACTCGCTGGCTCGTCGACCAGTCGTCCAAGAACGTCCTGTCGTCCCTGGGCGCGGGTTCACCGAACCGGCTCCTCTACACCGCGGGGCTCTGATCCCGATCCTCTGAAGCCGTCCGACCGGCGGGGTCCACATCCGCGGGCCCCGCTTGCTGCTGTGCGGAGCACAGTTCTTTTGCTCTCCCGCACGTCCATTGCGCCATGTGCGACGCCGTCTGCCGATCGGCGTGGCGCGCTCCGGCGCCGGGCGTGGGGCGGAGTCCACCGGGCACTGTGGCTGCAAGCGCCTCCGCTGACGGGCCGAGGGGCGTCGTTCGGTGGAGAGGGCGCTCCCGGCGCGCCGTCGCCGACGAGTACGGGGCCATGTTCGTCGGCGGGGTGTCGCTCCCCGACGCCGGACACCTCGCCCGCCATCTGCGCCCCGGCGAACTGCACACCGCCTTCAGCTCAATGTTCCGCGGCGTGGTTGCGCGGCTGACGGCTGCGCGGGCGGATCGCGGCGGTTCCGGGGCTGCGGCACAGTGGTCGTATGGATGATCTCAACGCCCTCGCCGACGAGCATCTGGCCGCCGCCCGTACGTCCCCGCACGGCCGCAGCGCCCACCTCCTGCTGCGGCAGGAGCCCCTGCGGCAGACGGTCATCGCGCTCACCGCGGGCTCGGCCCTCGACGAGCACAACGCGCCGCCCGCCGCCTCGCTCCAGGTCCTGCGGGGGTCCGTCCGCCTCACCGCGGCCTCCGGCGACGTGGAAGTGACCGCCGGAGGGCTGCAGCCCATCCCGCACGAACGGCACGGACTGCTGGCGCTGCAGGACGCGGTGGTGCTGCTGACCGCGGTCAACGACTGACCTCACCGCGCCCGGACCCGTACCCGCTCCAGCACCCAGAGCACGAAGCTGCCTGCGGCCAGCGAACCGCCCACGACGCAGATGCCGGTCCAGCCCGCGCGCGACCAGACCACCGAGGCGAGTGCCGCTCCCGCGGCCCCGCCCAGGAAGAAGAGGGTCATGAACCCGGAGTTGATCCGGTTGCGGGCCTCCGGGCGGAGCGCGTAGATCACGTTCTGACTGCTGTTGAGGGCCGCCTGCTGGGCCACGTTCAGCGAGATCACGCCGAGCGAGAGCCACAAAAGCGAGGACTCGCCGGCGAGGAGCAGCAGCCAGGAGAGGGCGAGCAGGGCGGCCGAGGCCCCGGAGACCGCCTGCACACGGCCGCGGTCGCTCAGCCGGGCCGCGAAGTTCATGCCCACCACACCGATGACGCCCACGAGTCCGAACAGTCCGATCGCGGCCGCGTTCCAGTTGTAGGGCGCCCGGGTCAGCAGGAAGGTCAGCGCGGTCAACTGCACGCTGTACGAGGCCATGGAGAAGGCGGCGACGGCGGACCGCCAGCGCAGCAGGGGCTCCGTGCGCAGCAGGGAGAGGGTGGAGCGCAGCAGCCCGGCGTATCCCATCGGGGCGGTGTCGTCCGACCGGGGCAGCCGGGGCAGATGGCGGTGCAGGAGCACAGCCATGGCCGCCATGAGCAGGGCGTTCACCCAGTACGCGGTCCGCCAGCCGCCGAGCTCCGACAGCGCGCCGGAGGCCAGACGCCCGACCAGGCCGCCGAGCAGGACGCCCGACATGACGAGGCCGACGATCCTGCCGCGTTCGGCCGGAGCCGCGAGAGTCGCCGCGAACGGCACCACGACCTGGGCGCCGACGGAGGTGAGCGCCGTGAGTGCCGTCCCGGCGATCAGCAGGGGGCCGGTGGGAGCACCGGCGGTCAGCAGCAGGAAGAGCGCCGTCAGCGCGAACAGGCCCACCGCCAGCCTGCGGCGCTCCATGACGTCCCCGAGCGGTACCAGCAGGATCAGGCCGAGCGCGTAGCCGCCCTGGGCGGCGGTCACGATCAGCCCTGCCGCCGTGACACCGATGTGCAGATTCGCCTCGATCACGTCGAGGAGCGGCTGCGCGAAGTAGTTGCCCGCGGCCGAGAGCCCGGCCGCGACGGCCATCAGGAGAACGAGCCCGCGGCCGAGGACGGGCGACGCCTCGGGCGGGGTCGGCAGAGCTGTGCTGCGCCATAGCGCCTGTGTGGAGTGAGCCATGCCCCTCAGCCTCGGGGACAGGACATTCATGAGTCCAACACATGTTTTTCATTCGATCGATCGTGGTTCACGATAGATGGATGGAGCTTCAGCAGATGCGGTACGTGGTGGCGGTGGCGGAGCTGGAAAATTTCACGCGCGCCGCGAAGAAATGCCTGGTCGTCCAGTCGGCTCTGAGTCATCAGATCGCCCGTCTGGAGAAGGAGCTCGGCGCCCGGCTGTTCGATCGCACGAGCCGTCAGGTCCGGCTCACCGCCGCCGGTGAGGCGTTCCTGCCGGCGGCCCGACAGGCGCTGGACGCGGCCGAGCGGGCCCGCGCCGAGGTGACGGCAGCGGCGGGGGAGATCAGCGGGCGTCTCGGAATCGGGGCGATCCCGACGCTCTCCGCGGTCGACATTCCGGCCGCACTGCGGGAGTTTCATCTCCGCCACCCGAAGGTCCGTATCGACCTGAGGGAAGGGGCGAGCAAGGACCTCGTCCAGGAAGTGCAGGACGGGACGCTCGACGTGGCGTTTCTCGGTGTACTGCCGAGCTACCGGCCGAAGGGGGTGCGCGACCGTGAACTGGGTCGCGGGGAACTCGCCGCTGTGGTGGCGCCCGGCCACCCACTGGCCGATGAGTCCCAGGTGGACCTGGAACGGCTGGCGCGGGAGACGTTCGTCGACTACCCCGCCGGGACCGCGGCCCGCGCCCAGTCGGAGGAGGCCTTCGAAGCGTCCGGACTCACCCGTGAAGTGGCGTTCGAGGTCAGCGGAACCGATTTCATCGTCCGGTTGGTACGCAGCGGACTGGTCGTCGCTCTCCTGCCCGCCGCGTTCGCGGCGGAGCTGACGGGGCTCACCGTGCTTCCGGTGCGCAATGCGCCCGCACGGACGGAACGGCTGGTGTGGAGCCGGTTCCGCCCCACACCGGCGGCTGCGGCATTCCTGGCGGGTCTGGGCATCGGGGACGACGAGCTCTGTCCCAAGACCCTGTGAGGAGAGACTTTCAGCCCGTTGGGCCGGCAGCGGGTACGGGACCGGCGCCCCGCCGAGGGATGCCCCGGCAAGGACCTGGGCAGGTAGTGGTGTACGAGCCGGACCGGGGTCGGGCAGTCGGGTGCAGAAGGGTGTGCGATGTGAGCGAGCGGACCGAGTGGCAGTTCTCCGACGACCGTGGACAACTGTCGAGTGCTGGGCGGCGCCCGTCGCGTGTACTCGCCTATGTCCAGGCCGGAGCCACGCTGTGGGACCACGGGATACGTCCGAGCGGGATCTTCGGATCGGACCACGACGGCGAGTCGCCCGACCGGGCCAAGACCGGTTCGCTGCCGCTCACCGAGGTCGACTATCTCGGTGCGGGCAGCGTCCTGGACGTGGACGCCCTCCTGCGGGGTGAGCCGGACCTCGTGGTGGCCGTCAGCTACGGGGGAGGACATGTCTACGGGCTGGCCCCGGAGACCGCCAAGCACCTGGAGGAGCACGTTCCGGTCGTCGTGATCGATGTGGGCCAGGCACGCACCCTCGCCGACATCGGTCACCGGTTCGCCGAACTGGCCCGCTCGCTCGGGGCCGAGGAGGGAGGGGCGTCGGCGACGCAGGACCTGGAAGCAGCCCGGGAGCGGCTGCGTGGTCTCGCCGCGGGTCCGTCCCAGCCCCGGGTCCTCGCCCTGTCACCGGCGGGGCAAGACCAGGCGCATCTCGCGCGCCCCCGCATGTGGCCGGAGCTGCGCGTACTGGCGGAACTGGGCGTCGACGTCCTCGAACCGGCCGCCGGGCCCGGTGCCAACTGGTCCACGGTCGGCTGGGCGGAGGCGGCGGCCCTCCGTCCCAGGATCCTGCTCACCGACATCCGGTCCAATGCCACACCCCTGGACCGGCTCCGGTCGAACGCTGACTGGTCGGCGCTTGAGCGGGCGGCCGCAGTGGTGCCGTGGAATCCGGAACCGGTATGCAGCCCCCGGGCCCATGCACGGTTCCTGACGCTGGTGGCCGACGCGGTGGAGGCGGCGCAGGGCCGGTAACGCGCACGGGAACCGCCACACCGCCCGGCACGTCCGACGGGCAAGCGGCGAGGGCCGAGGGCGCACAGGGGTGGGGCATGAGCAGAGGCAGGGCGGGCGGAACGGTTGCGGTGATCCTGGTGACCGCGCTGTCGGTGGTGGCGTGCAGCGGGGGTGCCTCCGAGGATCTCGTGACCGAGGGGAGTCCACCGGCCACGCCCTACAGCGGCCCGCTCGACGTACCGCATCCGAACGTCGAAGCCGACACCCCGCAGGCGAGGAAGACGGAATCGGGAGCAGCCGGCCGCGCTCTGGAATGCGCGGGGGACATCTACTCCGGCGGCGGCAGTGAACCCTGGAGCAAGGGCGACGGCGGGGCGACGCCCGAGGAAGGGCTGAAGCTGTACTTCGAGAACGAGCAGCCCGATCTGCCGCAGTACGGCTATCGCGTGGAACGCGAGGAGGCGGACCGGGTCCTGTACTCGTTCGACGTGGACCGCAGGACGAAGATCGCCGTCGTCGTCGCCAAGGACCGCAAGGGACGCCCGGGGTGGGGTCCGGAGACCGCAGCTTCGTGCGACCCGGCGGAGCTGCCCTCGAGCTACACGGACAAGCAGCCGTACCGGATCTGGACCGACAAGGACGGCCACCGGGTGCCCGTGTCCGAGCTGAACAGTTCGGCGGGCGCTGCGCACTGCGACTGGCAGGAGGCGAACTTCCTTGAATGGGGTGTGGGTTCGGGGGAGCGCTCGGCCGACCGGAAGGTCTACGCGCGTGACCCTGAGGGCGTACTCCCGTCCGGCATGCTCACCTCGGCGTACGACGGGGACGTGACGATGCCGGCCGGTGCGCGGTCCACGGGCTACCATCTGGACGACTGGGAACTGTGGCTGACGGACGACCTGTCCAGGGTCTATGTCCGCACCCCGGACGGGGTGGAGGCGTGGCCTGCCATGAAGCAGCACATGGGATGCCGGTGACCTGTCCGCCGTGCCGGCCCCAGGGCGGGTCCGAGGGCCCGCCCTGGGGCGCCGATGCTGGTGGTACCAACAGCGTCCCAAGCGCCGGACGGCCCCGCAGGGCGCCGGGGCACGGCACCGCCCCCGTACGGACCGTCTGCGATCGCGCCCACCGGCTTCGTTCGCGAGGCTGGGCTGAGCCGAGTCCGTACGTACGTCCCCAGGAGCAGGCATGCAGCAGGACAAGCACCCTTCCTACCATCCCGTCGTCTTCCGCGACCGCTCCGCGGGCTACGCCTTCCTGACCCGGTCCACCGCGTCCAGCGAGCAGACCATCCAGTGGGACGACGGGGAGACCTATCCCGTCATCGACGTAGAGATCTCCGCCGAGAGCCACCCCTTCTTCACCGGCAAGGCCCGGGTCGTGGACACCGAGGGGCAGGTCGCCAAGTTCGAGCGCCGATACGGGGAGGGAGAGCGCCCGTAAGCCCGCTGACCCCGCACTGCCCCAAAGTCTTCCGCCGCACCCTGGGCGCGGCGGAAGACTCCGGCCGTCTCCCTCGCTCACGAGGGTGGGGGAAGGCCAAGGGACCCGGCGAAGGACACCAGCCCGAACCCGGTGGGCACGGGCCCGTACACCAAGGTCGCCAACTTCCGGAGCCCGTCGTACGGGCTCTGCGGCAACCCCGAGTACTGGCAGCCGATGAAGCAGCAGATCGCCGGGATCCGGGTGCTCGGCCTCTCCAGGAGCGACAGCGCCAACCTGGCGTTCGTGAACGGCGAGGCGCCGGTCTTCCGACCGTCGACGTGACCGACACCCGGCATGCGCGGGGCAGGATCGGACTCAATGTGTTCGGTGGCCGCGCCTGCCAGGACACGTACGTACGCGCACTCTAGGAGAGATCCCACCCATGCCCGAAACGGTCGACACCCTCGGCTCACCCGGCTTGCCCGGCTTTCTGGTCATCGGCGAATGCGTCGCCGACATCGTCCGGTTGCCAGGCGAGGACGACCGCGTCCACCCCGGCGGCAGCCCGGCCAACGTCGCGTACGGACTCGCCAGACTCGGCCGGTCCAGCACCTTGCTCACCCAGCTCGGCCCGGATGCCGAGGGCCGGCTGATCGCGGCCCATCTGGCGTCCGCCGGAGTCGTGGTGCGTACCGACGGCTCCACCGGGTCCACCCCGTCCGCCTCGGTGGCGCTGGACGCGGCCGGGCAGGCCGCGTACACCTTCGCCATCACGTGGACGCTCTCCCCGGTGGAAGCGGAGCGGCCGCCGCACCATGTGCACACCGGCTCGATCGCGACGGTCATGGAGCCAGGCGCTGCCACCGTCCTTGCCGCATTGGAGTCACTGCGTGGCGCGGCGACCGTCAGCTACGACCCCAATGTGCGGGCGGCCCTGATGGGCGACCACGACGCAGCCGTCCGCCGGGTGGAGCGCTGTGTCGCACTGAGTGATGTGGTCAAGGCCAGCGACGAGGACCTGGCATGGCTGTACCCGGGGCAGTCCCCGGAGTCCGTCGCCGCGCGCTGGCTCGGCACGGGCGGCCCCGCCCTCGTCCTGGTCACCCGGGGAGCGGACGGCGCGCTTGCTTTCACTCGGGGCGCGCGGGCCGCGGTCGACGCGCTCCGTACCAAGGTCGTGGACACGGTGGGGGCGGGCGACGCCTTCATGTCGGGCACGCTGCACGCTCTCGCCGCGCACGGGCTGCTCGGCGCCGCAGGACGGGATGGACTGCGTGCCATCGATCCGGAGACCGTCACCGATGTGCTGCACCATGCGGCTGTCTCCGCGGCGCTCACCGTCGCACGCGCCGGTGCCAACCCGCCCGACGAACTGGAACTGCGTGCCGCGCTGACCCGCGCCTGAGAGCCTGTCGGGTGACCTACGTTCGCCCGATCGGAGGTCGCCCGACCGGCTCTGCACGGCCGTGCCGACCCGCTCGACGGAGCTCCGTCGAGCGGGTCGGTGGCACAGCGGGGCCCGCGGTTACACGTGCGGTGACGGGGGCATGTGCGGTGTGCTGTCGTCGTCGAGGAACTCCACGACCGCCAGGGCGAACAGCGCCGCCAGGGCGATCCACACCGTGACGAGCCCCGTCGGCCGGTCCCACACGAGCAGGACCGCCGCGGCGACCACGACGACCGTCCAGTTGAGCCACTGCTTCGCCCGGTGTACCCCGGCGCCGACCGGGCCTCCGGTGATCCCGGCCGCGTCGCGCACGGCGCCGATGCCGCCGTTCCACATGGACTTGACCCGGGCGGCGGCGCGGCCCTCGCCGGAGAGCCAGGCGGCGAGCGCCACCACCGTGCCCAGCGTGACCACGAGCCGGACCACGGCACGCAGCTGGACGACCAGGGCGTCGAAGACGGCACCGGCCGCCGGCTGCGACACCGAGTCCGGAAGACTGTCCAAGTAGAACGCGCGGAACACCCACAGCGCCAGGCCCAGTACCGCACCGCCCACCGCGATCGCGAGGGCCGCCGTGACCAGTGCACGGCGTCGGCGCACCGCGAGCAGCACCCCGCCCGCGGCAAGCACCAGGGTCACCACCGGAAGCCAGAACCCGGCCAGTTGGAGCAGCCGGAACCCCTTCTTGGCCTTGCCGATCGCGTCGGACGTCAGCACGGTGAAGTCGGTGTGGATCTCGGGGATCTTCGCGGCGATCGTCAGCCCGTGATCGACCAGGAGCTGCTTCACCCGGTCGATCACCGGGGCGAGATCGATGACAACCGTGTCGTTGGTCAGCTTCACGGCCCCGCCCCCACCGCCGGTCAGCGCCTTGACGGCCGCCGCGTGCGCGCCGCGGTTGAGAGCGACCCACACCTTCTCGAAGGCGTCCGAGGCCACGAACTTCTCCACGGTCCCGTGCACGAAGTTCGTGAGGCCCGTGGTCAGCGGGCCGCTCAGCCGCCCCAGCGCCTTGTCGAGGACCGGCCGGTCCGCCGGGGCCACCTCGGCAAGCAGCGCATGGACATCCAGATGTGTCATCACGGCATCGGTGACCCGGTTCGTCAGTGCTGCCTGCACGTCGGGGTCCGACGCCAGCGGTTTCATCATCGCCACATAGCGGTCGGTGTCGCCGACATCGTTCTTGGCCCAGACGGCGACGGCGCTCAGCGGCGTGAGGACGGCGGCGACGAGGATCAGCAGCACGGCGAAGACCGAGCGGACCCGGGGCCGGGACCGCACGGGCGTGCGCGCCTCCAGCTGCGTCACCCGCGCGCGCAGTGAGTCCAGTTCGTCGTTGGCTGAGTGAGGCTGTGACTCGTCGTGGTCCGCTGATGCCATGACCCCAGGGGATGCCCTGGGCTTCCGGGCAGCACGGCGAGTTGCTCCGTACAGGTGAGCCGGGGGCGCGTACCGGGCGTGAGCCGTTCGTGCTCGCGGGCTCCGCGCGCCCCCGTTCGGCCCAGTGAGCGCATCCTCGCCGGGGTGACGGCCGTTCGCCAGCCGGTGGGTCTGATCGGTTGCGGGGACCGGAGCAGCGAGTGCCGAGGGGACACGTACTCGACGGCGGCGCGCAACCGGATGCGGGGGCGGGTACGGGGCAGCGGAATCACCGGCTCCCGGCGCAGTCCGGCCTGGGCTTCCGCCGCACTTCGCCGGCCAGGAGCCCGCACGGACCACGCACAGTGCGCGACGGAAGGAATGGCACATGACGCAGGCTGACACCGGGGTCGCGGTGACGGGAGTGGGGCTGGTGACCCCCGCGGGCGCCGATGAACACGCCTTCTGGGCGGGGCTGTGCGCGGGACACTCCGTGGCGCGGCGCTGTGACGAACTGGCCGGCTTGGCGGTCGACTTCGCCTGTCCGGTCGACGGACTCGACCTGGACGCGGCGGTGGGCGGACGTTCGGCATGGCGGATGGCACGGTTTGTGAAACTGGCCCTGATCGCCGCCCGGCAGGCCGTCGCGGACGCCGGACTCTTCCCGGCTGACTGGGACGGCAGCAGGGTCGGCGTGGTGCTCGGCGTCGGTGTGGGCGGTGTCTCCGTCCTCGTCGACAACGTTCGCAAGCTCGACGGCGCAGGACCTGAGGCCGTCTCCCCGCTGCTGGTGCCGATGATGATCCCGAACGCGGCGGCCGGGGAGCTCGCCATCGCGCTGCGCGCTCAGGGGCCCAGTCTGGCGCCCGCCACCGCCTGCGCGTCCGGGGCGACCGCGATCGCCGTCGCCCGTGACCTGCTGACGAGGGGCCGATGTGATGTGGTCGTGGCGGGAGGTGCGGAGTCCGCGCTGACCTCGCTCGTGGTGGCGGCCTTCGCGAAGATGGGGGCGCTCTCCACCCGTACCGGCGATCCGGCGGGCGCGTCGCGACCGTTCGCCACGGACCGGGACGGGTTCGTCATCGGGGAGGGTGCCGCCGTGCTCGTACTGGAGCGGACTGCTGACGCGCGCGCCCGCGGCGCGCATCCGCGTGCGCTGCTGACCGGCGTGGGTTCCAGTACGGACGCCCACCACCCCACTGCCCCGACACCCGACGGGCGCGGCGCGCAGCGGGCGGTGGAGGCGGCGCTGCACGAGGCGGGCTGGGCGCCCCGCGAGGTCGACCACATCAACGCGCACGGCACATCCACTCCGTTGAACGACGCGATGGAGACCGCGCTCATCTCCCGGCTCTTCCCGCACCGGCCCTCGGTCACCGCTCCGAAGGGGGTGGTCGGACACACCCTCGCCGCATCCGGGGCGATCGAGGCGGTGGCGACCGTACTGACCCTGGAGCAGGGCATCGTGCCGCCGATCGCCAACCTGGATGCGTTGCCGGGCGGGTTCGCGCTCGACTGCGTGACCAAGGAGCCCCGCCGGCAGTCCGTCGAGCGCGCCGTCAGCCACTCCTTCGGCTTCGGCGGACACAACGTCGCTCTCGCCTTCCAGCGTGTCTGACCGGCCGGACCGCCCGCAGGTCCCGGTGGGAGCGGCGAGGTGTGTCCTCGCCGTTCCTTCATCGTTCTCCTGTTCATGACCGCAACGATCGACAGCACCACCGTCCACGGCACTGCTGACCTGTTGAGAGGCGTCCTCTTCGGCGTCAACTTCCTTCAGGAGCATGACTTCTGGCGTCGGCTGATCTCTACGGAACCATTCCGCTGCCCGGTCGGCCGCAGTGCCGACGAGCGTCTTGCCCTGACGTACGAACGGCTGAGGATCCTCAACAGCGCGCTCGAAAGCGCAGCAGGGCCCGCCGCCGACCCCCGCGCCCTCGCCGCCCTGCACGAGTGGCTCGGCCCGGTCGATCCGGCGCTCACCACCGTTGCGGGCATCCACTACAACCTCTTCCTCGGCAGCCTCCTCGACCACGCAGGCGACAACCGCCGTGACCTGTCGGACTTCCTCCGGTTGCGGCGCATCGGCACCTTCCTCTGTACGGAGGTGGCGCACGGCAATGACGCGGTGGCCATGGAGACCACGGCGACGTACGACCGCGCACGCGACGGGTTCGTGCTGCACACCCCGCACGCCGGGGCACAGAAGTTCATGCCCAACACCAGTCCGGCCGGCGGCCCCAAGGCCGGACTGGTTGCGGCGCGCCTGCTCGCCGACGGCGCCGACCACGGCGTCTTTCTCTTCCTGGTGCCGCTCACCGACGACACGCACGCTCTCCCGGGGGTACGCGTCCGCAGGCTGCCGGCGCGTCTGGGCAGCCCCGTCGACCACTGTCTGACCTCTTTCGACCGGGTCTTCGTGGGGCGTGACGCCCTGCTCGGCGGTCAGCACGGACGGATCGGCGACGACGGGGAGTTCAGCAGCGTTCTGCCCAATCGCAGGCGTCGCTTCCTCACCTCGATCGCACGCGTCACCGTCGGCAAGATTTCCATGAGCGCCTGCGCGGTCGGCTCCGCGCGCGCGACGCTCGCCGTCGCCGTGCGCTACGGGGGCCATCGGCACATCTCCGGGCCGCGCGCCACGGAACGCGTGCGGGTGATTGCCCACCGCAGCCATCACGGCCCGCTCGCCGAGGCCATGGCCACGGTGTTCGCGATGAGCCTGCTGCACCGCAGGGCCCTCGACCGCTGGGAGGAACAGCTCGGCACCGGTACGGAGACGGGACGGGCCGAGGCGGAGCGGCTGGTCGCCGTCGCGAAGGGGTGGATCACCTGGCAGGCCCGTGCCGTTGTTGTCGAGTGCCGCGAACGATGCGGAGCACAGGCGCTGTTGGAGAACAACGGCATGACCGAGCTGATCACCGGCGTGGAGGCGGTGATCACCGCCGAGGGCGACAACCTGGCCATCCACGCCAAGGCCGCCGCGGAAATGCTCTTCGCCGCCTCACCGGCCGTGGATGGCGGCACCTCGGACCGGGGGACCGGAGAGCTCGCCGACCCCCGGTTCCTGGGGTGGCTGCATGCGCGGGTGGAGGTCATCTGGTTCGCCCGCGCCAGGGAGCGGATGAGCAGCGCAGCGCACGGTGATCCGCTGGCGCGGTGGAACGCGGCGTCCGGGCCCGCCCTGCGGGGCGTCGAGGCGCACGCCCGCCGACAGGCGGCCGAGGCGTACGCGGAGGCGGTCGCAGAACTGCCGGAAGGTCCTGGCCTCGAGAGGCTGGCCGAACTGGAGCGGCTGTTCGCCCTCCAATGGGTGGCCCGCAACAGTGGCGATCTGCTCGCCGCCGGTCACCTGACCACTGATCAGGTCAACGCCCTGCCGGACGCCGTCGAGCAGCTGATCGCCGCCGTCGCCGGGCATCTGCCCGCCCTGATCGAGTCCTTCGCGCTGCCCGAAGAGGTGTTCGCGAACTGGCCCATCGCGGGCGCCGGCTACGTCGATGCGTACGACGATCCGGAGGCGTCCTGGCACACCACCGCCGAGGCGCAGGGGGAGCGGTGAATGCTTCGGACGAGCGCACCGCCGGGCGGCTGTGCCGGGTACGGGACGCGGTCGGGGCCCTCGGAGTCCGGGCCGTTCTGCTGGCGTACTGGGGGACCGAATCCGTCCTTTCCCGGCGCTGTACGAAGCCGCGGGTGATCGTTGGCGAAGCGGTTCGCCGCAAGGCGTAACCGGCAGATCGGGAGTCAGTTACTTCGGCGTCGGGACCGTGCGCTCCGCCGTCCCGGGCATCAGCAGAACCTGCAAGAACTGCGCGACCCGCACGACCTAGCGAAGAGGAAGATCATGAGCGCTATTCACCCCCAGATCACCGACGTTCTCACGAACACCTTCAAGGTGCCCGCCGCCGAGATCCTTCCGGGTTCCACGATGGACAGCCTGGAGATGGACTCCCTCGCCGTCGCCGAGTTCGCCGTCATCATCAAGGAGACGCTGGGGGTCGAGGCCAACTCCGACAAGCTCTACAAGGACGCCACCCTTGCCGACATCACGATGTTCATCGATGCCGTCGTGAGCGGCGACCCTGCGATGAGCAACGCCCGATGAACAGGCCTGCCGTCGCCGTCACCGGCCTGGGGATGATCACCCCGGTCGGCAACGACACCGACGCCACCTGGGACGGGGTGTGCGCCGGGGTCTCACCGGCCCGCACCGTCCCCGAGCTCGAAGGCTGCGCGATCGACTTCGCGTGCACGGTCTCCGGCATCGATCTGGACGAAGCGGTCGGCGGCCGTGCGGCTTTCCGGATGGGGAGGTACGTCAAGTTCGCCGTCCTCGCCGCACGGGAAGCGGTCGCGGACGCCGGACTGGACCCGGCCGACTGGGACGGCAGCCGGGTCGCCGTGGTCGTCGGCACCAGCAGCGGAGGCTCCGCGGGCCTGACCGAACAGGCCGTTGCCCTCGACCGGCGCGGACCCGGGGCCACCTCGCCGGCGGGGATCCTCCTCACCATTCCGAACATGCCCGCGGCGGAGATCGCCATCCGGATGGGGGCGACCGGTCCCAGCCTGGCGCCGTGCACCGCCTGTTCGTCCGGGGTCACCGCGCTCTCCGTCGCGCGGGACCTGCTGGTCACCGGGCAGTGCGACCTCGCGATCGCCGGAGCCACCGAGTCGATCGTCTTCCCGGTCGCCATGACCGGATTCGCGCGGTCCGGTGCCGCCGCCACGAGGGACGGCGACCCAGCCCGCCTCTGCCGGCCGTTCGCGGCCGACCGTGCCGGTCTGGTCATGGGGGAGGGTGCCGCCGTCATGGTGCTGGAACGGGCGGATGACGCACGGGCCCGGGCAGCGGTCCCGCGGGCGTTGCTCGCCGGGACGGGCGCCACCACCGACGCCCACCATCCCACCAGTCCGCACCCGTCCGGCGCCGTCGCCCGGGCCGCGGTCGAGGCCGCGCTGCGCGACGCGGACTGGGCGGCCGAGGACGTCGAGCACGTCAACGCGCACGGCACGTCGACACCGCTGGGCGACGCCACCGAAGCCGCTCTCATCAGCCGGGCCTACCCGCACCGGCCACCCGTCACCGCCCCCAAGGGGGTACTGGGCCACTGCATGGGAGCTGCCGGAGCCATCGAGGCGGGGCTGACGATCCTCACGCTGCAGCGCGGGGTCGTACCGCCGATCGCCAACCTGGACGCCCCGGCGACCGAGTTCGACATCGACTGCGTCACCGGACAGCCCCGCCTCCGGCCCGTCCGGCGCGCCGTGAGCCACTCCTTCGGGTTCGGCGGCCACAACGCCGTGGTCGCCCTCCAGCGTCCGTAGGCAGGGGGCGGCACATGCCGGGGCGGTACGGCCGGGGCGCCGTTGGCCCCACCGCACCGCCGACGAGCCGCGCGGAGCAGCGTGATAGCTTGCCAAAGCCAGTCAAACTCCACGTAGGGGCCAGGGAATCCGGTGCGAATCCGGAGCTGACGCGCAGCGGTGAGGGGGACGGGCGGGGCCACGGCCACTGGGACATCCACGGGTGTCCTGGGAAGGCGTCCCGTCCGAAGGAACCCGAGTCCGAAGACCTGCTGGCACCTGCCGCCCGGTACCGGGCGACAGCACTCCGTACAGCGGGCTCCGCGCATGAGCCCTGAGACGCAGAGGGACTCCGTGCCGTCCATAGCCAGCCCCGCCCGCGCTGCCGCCCTGTTCTCGGCGGCACTCCTCCTGCTGACCGCGTGCGGCGGAGGGACCGACAACTCCACGGCCAAGTCAGCTGATGGCGAAGGCTATCCGGTGACGCTCAGGAACTGCGGCCGCACCGTCACCGTCGAAGCCGCTCCGCACCACGCCGTCTCCGTCGACCAGGGATCGACGGAGATCCTGCTCTCCCTCGGCCTCGCCGACCGGCTGGCGGCCACAGCCACCTGGACCGACCCGGTGATGAAGGGGCTGGAGAAGGCCAACGCGAAGGTGCCACGCCTCTCGGAGAACCGGCCGTCGTCGGAGAAGGTCCTCGACCAGGAACCCGACTTCGTCAGCGCCTCGTTCGAATCGACCCTGGCCAAGGGCGGCGTCGCCCCCCGTGAACAGTTCGAGGAGCTCGGTGTCCCCACCTACGTGTCGCCCGCCGACTGCACCGGCAAGGACAACACCGGCGGCGGCGACGGAGCGCGTACCGAAGCACTGACCATGGACAGCGTCTACGGTGAAGTGCGCGACCTGGCCGCGGTGTTCGGTGTCCCGCAGCGCGGCGACGAGCTCGTCGCCCGGCTGCGGGAGCGGGTGAAGAAGGCCACCGACGGCATCGACGCCTCCGACGCCACTCTCCTCTACTGGTTCTCCGACTCCAAGGCCCCGTACCTGGCAGGCTGCTGCGGCGCACCCGGCGTCATCACCAGGGAGCTCGGAGCGAAGAACGTCTTCGACGACACCCATGAGGAATGGCCCCAGATCAGCTGGGAGACCGTCGCCGACCGCAACCCCGACGTCCTGGTCATCGGCGATCTGACGCGCAGGGCACAGACCGCCGAGAGCGCCGCGAAGAAGATCGAGTTCCTGGAGTCCAATCCCGCGACGAAGAACATGGACGCCGTCAAGCACAAGCGGTACGTGCTGCTCAGCGGGCAGGCCATGAACCCGTCCATCCGGACGGTCGAGGGTCTGGAACAGGTCGCCGCCGGACTGCGGACGTTCGGGCTCGCCGGGTGACGGACACCGAACGGGTCGCAGGGGTACGTACGGAGCAGGCACCCGGAACCGATGCACACCGCAGGGCCGGTGGCGCACGGGGGCTGCGCGACGGTGTGCTGTGGGCCGCGGGCGTCGCCCTGCTCGCCCTGTCCGTCGCCGTCGCCGTCACCATCGGCCCTGCCCGGATCTCCGTCGCCGACGTCTGGTCCGCGGTGGCCGCCCATCTCGGGTTGGGCGACTCGCGGCTCACCCCGATCCGGGACGGCATCATCTGGAACCTGCGCATGCCCCGTACTCTGCTCGCCGCCGTGTGCGGCGCCGGACTCGCGGTGTGCGGCACGGTCATGCAGTCCCTGCTCCGCAACCCGCTCGCCGACCCGTTCGTCCTTGGCGTCTCCTCCGGGGCGTCGACGGGCGCGGTCGTGGTCGTGGTACTCGGGGTGGGCGGGGGAGCGGTGTCGATCTCGACCGGGGCGTTCATCGGGGCGCTCTGCTCGTTCACCCTGGTGCTGCTGCTCAGTCATACCCTCGGCGGTACGCCGGACCGGGTCGTCCTCTCCGGCGTCGCGGCCATGCAGTTGTTCTCCGCGCTGACCTCTTTTGTGGTGATGACCTCGGCCGACGCCGAGCAGACCCGCGGCGTGCTGTTCTGGTTGCTCGGCTCGCTCAGCGGGGTCGGCTGGACTGATGTGTGGGTCTGCTTCACCGTGCTCGTCGTGACCTTGCTGATCTCTCTGGGCCACGCCCGTACGCTTGACGCCTTCGCCTTCGGTCAGGACGCGGCCGCCGCCCTGGGAGTCGATGTCGGCCGCACCCGGATCGTGCTGCTCTGCACGACCGCGCTGCTGACCGCCGCGCTCGTCAGCTCGGCGGGTGCCATCGGCTTTGTCGGGCTGGTGCTGCCTCATGCCGCCCGGGCGCTCACCGGCTCCGGACACCGGCGGCTGCTACCGGTCACCGCGCTGGCCGGGGCGGTGTTCCTCGTCTGGGTCGACACGCTCGCCCGGACCGTCCTCGCGCCGCAGGAGGTGCCGGTGGGCGTCGTCACCGCCCTCATCGGCGTACCCGCGTTCGTCCTGGTCCTGTACCGCACCCGGAGGACCACATGACATCCATCAGGGCCGCCGCAGGTCTGCGCGCCCAGCGGGTCTCCCGGGAGGCGGGCGGCCGTCTCGTCCTCGACGGAGTCTCCCTCGTCCCCCCGCCCGGTGCGACCGTCGGACTCCTCGGCCCCAACGGGTCGGGCAAGTCCACGCTGCTGCGGGTGCTCGCGGGGGTCCTCGCGCCGGCGGCGGGCGTGGTGACGCTCGACGGCGAACCACTCGCCGCGATCGGCCGGCGCACCGTCGCGCAGCGGGTCGCCGTGGTAGACCAGCACGCCGACACCCAGGTCGAGCTGCGCGTCCGGGACGTTGTGGGGCTCGGCCGCATTCCGCACCGCCGCGCCTGGTCGGCGCCCAGCCGCGCGGACGAAGACGCGGTACGCGAGGCACTGGAACGCACTGGACTCGCCGAACGCAGCGACCAGTCCTGGCACACGCTCTCCGGGGGCGAGCGCCAGCGTGTCCAGATCGCCCGCGCACTGGCGCAGCAGCCGCGTGAACTGCTGCTGGACGAGCCGACGAACCATCTCGACATCCAGCACCAGCTGGAGCTGTTGTCCCTGGTCACCTCGCTGCCCGTCACCGGTGTCATCGCCCTGCACGACCTCAATCTGGCCGCGATGTTCTGCGACCGGATCGTCGTCATGAACGAGGGGCGGGTGGTAGCCGCCGGTACCCCGGCAGAGGTGATCACCGAGGAACTCATCGCGGACGTGTACCGGGTACGGGCGGTGGTCACCCAGGACGGCCCGGACGGGCGGCCCTCGGTGAGGTTTCTGCCCGGACGGGCGCAGTAGCCGGACATACGGAAGCAGGAGGTGGAACCCGGCGCGGTGCGGGCCCACCCCTGGCCTGTCCGCTCCCGGGAGCCGTGCCCGCCGGGTCGCCGGGACCGGCGGTGGAACTCACCTGGTGAGGCCGTAGTGACGGTAGAGCTCCTCCTCCTCGGAGACGGAGAGATGCGCATCCGCGTCCACCCTCGGGGCGCCTTTCACGCGGTCCTTCGGATGGGGAATGTGCAGATCGGAGCCCACGCGGCGAGCGCCGTCCAGGGGCACGAAATTCTCCTTCATGCCGAACAGGCCGGTCTTCACCGTGATCCAGTCCGGTCTGCCGGTCGCGTCGTCGAGATACACCCGCCCCACGGTGCCGACCTTCTCGCCCCTGGGGTCGTACACCGTCAGGCCGTCGAGCTCCTTGGCATCCGTGAAACCGTCAGCTGCTCCCATGACCGGTTCCTCCTCGCCCGGGCGCGCGTCCCGTGGGCAGCTCTCCACCAAGGAAGGCGCGTCCGGCTTCCATCGCGCCTCACCCGGATGGGCGATGCAAGTTCCCGGCCCGGAACGACGGCCCCTCGCATCCGGGTCGGCAGCGTGCCATGCCGGTGGTGGGGGAACAGTCCGGCGTTGGACCGTTCGAGTGAGATCGTGACGGTGTGGAGGCGTCCGCGGGAGTGCGGACGGGCACCCCGGGCGGTCCGGTCGAACGACGCGCCGGCTGCACCGGTCTCCGTGTCACGGGCACGCCGCCGCCTCGGCAAGCACGAGCGAACGCGCGCGTTTCTCGCGGTGTCAGGCATGCGGACTCCGCGCCGGAGGCCCGACCTCGATGATGGTGGCCCTGCCCGCCACGGGTTTCCCCTCGTGCATCGTGATCATGTCGCCGGGGCACTAGCGCACTGCGTGTCCATCGCGTCCGCCATAGGATCTGCACCCTGCCCCGGCCGCCGCCGGTCCGGAGCCGACGACCGTACAGGAGAGGCCCGTTGAACACCCCGCCGATAAGTGATCAGGCCGCAGCGCACCGCATGGACCCGGCCGGAGGGTGCCCGCACGCCGACAACGCGCGGCTGCTCGCCCGGGGTGCCGTGGCGTCCGTCGTGCTCCCCGGGGAGGTGCCGGGGGTGGCGGTGCTCGGGCACGATGCGCTCAGGGAGTTCCTCGCCCACTCTGATGTCGCCAAGGGCGCAGCCCATTTCGCCGCGCTGACCGAAGGACTGATCCCCGACGGCTGGCCACTGCGGACCTTCGCCACTGTGCAGGGCATGACCACCGCCGACGACGAGGACCACCGGCGGCTGCGCTCGCTGGTCAGCAAGGCGTTCACCGCACGGCGGGTGGAACAGCTCCGGCCGCGCATCGAAGTCCTCACCGCCGAACTGCTCGACCGTGTCGACGTCATGGCCGCCGAGGGGGACGGGACGGTGGACCTGCGCGCGGGGTTCGCGCTGCCGCTGCCGCTGGGGGGCATCTGCGAGCTCCTCGGGGTGGACGAGCGGCACCAGGACCGACTGCACCATCTGTCGAACCAGATCGTCTCCACCGACATCGGCCCCGCGGAGGCCATGGCCGCCAACCGGGAGCTGGTGGAACTGCTGAGCACCGTTGCCGCCGCCCGGGCCGAGCAGCCCGGCGACGACCTGATCAGCGCGCTGATCTCGGCCCGCGACGAGGGCGGTGACCGGCTCAGTCAGCAGGAACTCATCGGCACCCTGCTGCTGATGATCATCGCCGGTCACGAGACCACGCTGAACCTGATCGCCAACGCCGTGCGTGCCCTGTGCACCCACCGGGACCAGCTCGGCCTGGTCACCTCGGGCCGGGCGGGGTGGCCGGACGTGGTGGAGGAGACACTGCGCTGGGACAGCCCGGTCAGCTACTTCCCGTTCCGCTACCCGACCCGTGACCTGAGCCTCGACGGGACCGTCATCCCGAAAGGCACCCCTGTACTCGCCGGATACTCGGCCGCCGGACGGGACACCGCGGCGCACGGCCCGGACGCCGACCGCTTCGACGTCACTCGGCCGGCCAGGACCTCGGCGGCGCGTCACCTCTCCCTCGGGCACGGGCCGCACTACTGTCTGGGAGCGCCGCTCGCCCGAATGGAGGCGACGATCGCGCTGGAACAGCTGTTCCGCCGCTTCCCGGAACTTGAGATGACCGTCCCCGACGCGGAGCTGCCCCGGCACGCAAGCTTCGTCGGCAACGGCGTGCGGAACCTGCGGGTGCGGCTCCGGCCCGACACGGATTCCGACGCGCGCTGAGGCCCGGCACCGCATCGCACGGCACACCACAGTCGCCCGGCAGCCGAGCTGCCGGGCCACCGCCACATCTTCGCCGACAGGTCCGTGGTCGGCGCGCTCGTGGCGATGCTCGTCGGCCGCATCCCGCCGAGCATCATCCGCACGGAGTGGTGCCGCCCCTGCCGCATATGATCGACAGACCGTTTCCGACCGTCGTCCTGCCGTGCCACCAGGGGTGCACCATCTGTTCCGTACGCGTCCGCCCACCCGGACACCGCGGCGAGCTGCTGACCCGGCAGGAGGACGGTCTCACCTTGCACCACCTCGTCTGGCGGCTTGGACCCGGCTGGCGGGTGTGCAGCAGCGCCGTACTCGGCGGCGGCATCGGAATGCGCGAGTGGATCCTCAACGCCCAGGTGCCCGGCGGTTATCCGCGCCTCGACCCCGACCGGCACCTCGCCGAGATCGCCGCCGCCGAAGCGCTCACCGGTCCCGGCGCCGGACTGATGACCGCGGCCGATGTCACCGCGTACACCGTCGCCGACGACGAGGGCGTCACCGCCACCGCCACCAGCGGTCTGGGAGTACGGGGCTGGGCCGCCGACCCGGCCGCGGGACACGCCGGGCCGCTGTCGCCGGGCACGGTGAACATCGTCGTGACCGTCCCGGTGGCCCTTTCCGACGCCGCTCTGGTCAATGCCGTCGCGACCGCCACCGAGGCGAAGGTCCAGGCGCTCCTGGACGCCGGACTCGACTGCTCCGGCACCCCCACCGACGCGGTGTGCATCGCCTCACCGGAGCCTGCACCCGGCGCGGCCGGGGAACCGTTCGCGGGCCCGCGCTCGACGTGGGGATCACGACTCGCCCGAGCCGTGCACACCGCCGTACGCGAGGGCGCACTGCGGCACCCTTGACCACGAACCGCCCACGCGCCGACGAAGGGACCCTTGCTCTCATGACGTCCACTCCTGCCAACTCCATCCCCGAGCGGCCGACCGTGGCCGTCCTCGGCACCGGGATCATGGGATCCGCGATGGCCCGGAGTTTGCTCCGCGCGGGAATCGACGTCCGCGCCTGGAACCGTACGCAGGCCAAGGCGGCCCGCCTCGCCGCCGACGGCGCCACGGTCACCGAAACGGCGGAGGAAGCCGTACGCGGCGCCGACGTCATCCTGACGATGCTGAAAGACGGACTCTCCGTGGCCTCCGCACTCACCGCCGCGGCGCCCGGGGTGCAACGCGGCCAGGTCCTGCTGCAGAGCTCAACCGTCGGGACCGACGCCACCACCGAACTCGCCCAGAGGGCGGCAGACTTGGGGCTCGTCTATCTCGACGCTCCGGTTGCGGGTACCAAGCAGCCCGCGGAACAGGGAGCGTTGACGGTCTTCGTTTCCGGTCCGTCCGCTGTCCGCCCGTCGGTGAACCCTGTGCTGAACGCGATCGGACAGCGCACGGTCTGGGTCGGCGAAACACCGGGCGCCGCCTCGCGACTGAAGCTCGTGGTCAACACCTGGGTGATCAACATGGTGAGCAGCATCGCCGAGTGCCTGAACCTCGCGGAGGGGCTGGGCATCGACCCGCAGTCGTTCCTCGACGTGATGAAGGGCGGCCCGCTGGATTCCGCGTATCTTCAGGGCAAGTCCGCCGCGGTCCTCTCCGGCGACCTCACCCCGAGCTTCACCCTGTCAACCGCGCTCAAGGACACCCGCCTCATCCTTGCGGCCGCCGAACAGACCGGGGTGACGCTGGATCTCGTGGCCGCGTCGGCGAACCGGTTCACGCGTGCGGAGGAGGCGGGACACGGCGGCGAGGACATGATCGCCACTTACTACGCGGGCCGCCCCGCGGAGAAGGACGACGACTGAGAGGAGCGGGAGAGAACAGAACCGCCCCACCGGTACGGGGGAGCCCGGTGGGACGGCCACTATCAGACTGCCACACGAGTCGGCCCAATGTGGCGCGACCGGTCGGTAGGGCTGTTGCGTCGAAACCGATTCCGGACCGGGCAGCGGGGTGGGTCGGCCGCGCGAGTGCGGGTGTCCCACGACGGTCTAGTGACGGCGGGGGAGTCCTGCGTCGTGCACGAGTGGCTGCTGAGTCCTGAGAAGCGCGCCGTGTCCCCCGTCTCCAGCAGATAGTGAATCGTCATTCCACTCTGGGACCTTCACACTCCCGGCCAGCCAGTCGCTCCGCAGGATCGCATAACCGACCGTGTCGTGAAACGTCCCATCCTGGGCCGGCCAGGCGTCCCGGTAATGTGCTTCCTTGGCATAGCCGCAGCGCAGGAAAACGCGCCGCATCGGGCGGTTGTCCTGGCGTGTGGTGCCCTCGATGCGGCGCACCTCCGGGAACTCCTCGAACAGGTACCGCGTCAGCCAGGCCACTGCCTGGACGCCGATGCCGCGGCCTCGGTGCCCGGCCCGGATCCGCAGGTCGAACAAGGGCGTGTCGTCCGCCAGGTCCATGAGCCGGACCAGGCCGACGGTCTCCTCACCGTCGACGATCCAGAAACTCCTGTTCTCCTCGCTGTCGAACCGCCTCTCGGCGATCCACTGCCGCGCCGTCGCCTGATCCACCGTGCTGACGCTGTGGAATGGCCAGCTCTCGCTGGTCAGGAAGCGGATCAGGGGATCGGTGTCCGAGGCGAGGAAACGCCGGAAAGTGATGTCCATGACGGGTAGTTTATGATGTAAGGCTGCCCCGCACGGGCTACGCCGGATCAGCGGCCGTCTTCTCAACTCCGCTTCACTGAAGGGCACTCCGAGGCGGATGAAGCCTTGGCCGTGTTCGGTACGCCGGCGTCACCGGTTCGCTGCGAGCGCGGAACTGATGTCCTGTTGTCGAGAGCAATCAGTTCTGAGGGCGGCGAGGTAGCTGACCCGGCTGTCCTGGCCCAGCTGTCCTGGTCCAGTGCCGCCCACTGGAACGCAGAGTTCCTGTGGGCATCGAAGAGGTCGCTGAGGATGATCGGCGGTAGCTCCCCGGCCATGTGCTACGCGGGCCGCCCCACCCAAAGGCCGCGCGGCTGTCGGGCAAACGACGAAACCCCACCAAGAAACGGTCTTGGTGGGGTTGATGGTCAGGCTTAGAAGGTGAGCCTCCAGCTGTCGATGTAGCCCGTGTCGCCGCGGTACATGTCCTGGACCTGGAGCCTCCAGGTGCCGTTGGCGACCTGGCTGGAGGCATCCACCGTGTAGGTGGCGAGCACGTTGGCGGCCGAGTCGGGCAAGTTGCTCTTCTTCAGCGGGTACAGCGTGCCGTCGGGGGCGACCAGGTCGATGACCAGGTCACCGCGGTAGGTGTGCTTGATGTCCACGTCCACCTTGAGGTCGCTCGGCGCCTGGCCCGGGAGCCCGGTGACGTCGATGTCCGAGAGGACCGCGGCGCCCCCGTCCGGGATCGGCACGTTGGTGGCGTTCTCGAAGATGCCCCGGGCGACGTACCAGGTGAAGGCCGCCGTATGGGTGGAGTTTTTGGAGCTTCTGACGGTGACGGTGACGTTGCTGGTGCCCAGCGTGGTGGGGGTGCCGGTGATGAGGCCGGTGACGTGGTTGATGGTCAGGTCGGCGGGCAGGCCGGTGTCGAAGTAGGTGACGGCGCCGGGGTTGAAGCTGGTGGCCTGGATCTGGAGGCTGGCTGCTTTGTCGACCGCGCTGGTCTGGGGGCCGGGGTTGGTCAGCAGCATGCCGTTGACGATGCGGGGGCCGACGTTGATGGCGGCCCAGGCGTTGGCGGTGTTGATGTAGGTGTCGCTGCCCAGCCCGTACAGGTCGGCGGCGGCCTGGAGGGTGGCGGTGCGGGCGCCGGCGTAGTCGGTGGAGGAGGTCATGTAGGTGGTGAGGGCCTTGTACCAGATCTTGGCGGCGGCGTCCCGGCCGATCGCGGTCACCGGCAGGCCGTCGGAGGTCGGCGAGTCGTAGTCCACGCCGTTGACGGTCTTGGCGCCGCTGCCCTCGGAGGCCAGGTAGAACCAGTGGTTGGCCGGGCCCGAGGAGTAGTGGACGTCGATGCCGTCGATACCGGAGTACCAGGCGTCGGCGGACCTTCCGTCCTTGGAGGGCTTGTCCATGTAGCGCAGCGGGGTGCCGTTGCCGCGGATGTCGATCTTCTCGCCGACGAGGTAGTCGCCGGTGTCGGAGGCGTTGTCGGCCCAGAACTCCACGGCGGCGGCCATGATGTCGGAGGTGGCCTCGTTGAGGCCGCCGGACTCGCCGCGGTAGATCAGGCCCGCGCTGTTGGAGGTGACGCCGTGGCCGCGCAGATCGCACGGGCGAGCAACCCGGGCGGTACGACGGCGAAGCTGCCCGTCGCGGCCGCCACCGCGTACGAGGGCCTCCGCCGGCTGGACCTCGTGCCGGGCTCGACGCTGCTGATCACCGGTGCCGGAGGCGGCGTCGGCGTGGTCGCCGTACACCTCGCACGCCACTTCGGCCTGCGGGTCGTCGGCACGTCGAGCGAGGCCAAGAAGGACTTCGTCGAATCGCTCGGCGCCGTGCACGTCCCGTCCGGCCCCGGTGTCGCCGAACGCGTACGGGCGGCAGCACCGGACGGCATCGACGCCGTGTACGATCTCGTCGGCGGCGACGGCCTGCGGTCCGTGGCCCAACTGGTCACGGACCAGAAGCGGCTGATCAGCGCCGGTGGCAAACCCCCCTCTGCCGTCGTACCGCGGTAGCTGCCGGAGTCCGCGCGCACCGGTGGTACGCAGGTGGCAGCCTCGTACTGACGTGTGAGCCGTCTCTCCTCCCTGCCGGGTGACGGAGTTCCTGCGGCTGAAGTCGCGGGACTTTCGGCCCGGGACTTCCGGACCGGACATCACCGGCAGGCGCCGACCGAGGACCTTCGGCCCGGCCTCTGAGGCCGTTAGCCCCGTGTCCCGTTCTTCCGATTCCAGGTGCACTGGATGGGAATGCCGGGAGCAGGCCGGCACCAAGACGAGGAGGCAGTGCCGTGACGATCGGGCACGAGCGCGCGGCGGTCGAGCGGAGTGCGGCGGTGCCGGGCACCGATGCGGGGGAGGCTGCGGTCTTCGCTCCCCGGGTCGGGGACGGCGTGCTGTTCGGCGGGCTGTTTCTGCTGACCGCCGTTGTCCTGATCCTCGACGTGCGTACCGGTGAGGATCTGCGGGTCGTGCCGCTGCTCGTCGTCGTGCCCGCTCTCGTCTCGGTCTTCGGCACCATGCGGCAGACGGTGTACACCGCCGCCTGGATCATGGCGGTGGTCGTCACCTCCCGGCTCGTGTCCGGAGGAACGTTCTGGGACCTTTTCGTCGGCGTCGCTTTCACGGTCCTGGCCTGTGTCCTGGGAGTCGGCGCCTGTGCGCTGCGAATCCGCCATGCCATCGAGATCGCCCGGCTGCGCTCTGCGGCCGTCGCACTTCAGCGGCAGATCCTGCGCCCGCTGCCCATCCTGACCGGCCAGGTCGTCGCCCACGGGGTCTATGCGCCGATCGAGGAGGACCGACTGGTCGGCGGCGACATCTACGAGGTCGTCGAATCACCGTACGGAACCCGGGTGATCATCGGCGATGTGCAGGGCAAGGGGATCGCCGCGATCGGTGCGGGGTTCGCCGCGCTCGGCGCGTTCCGGGAAGCGGCCATCCGCGAGCCCACCCTGACCGGAGTGGTGGACGCCCTGGAGGACGCGGTCGCCCGCCACAACGCCTTCTCCGCCCAGACCGGCGAGATCGAACGCTTTGTCACAGCACTGGTCCTCGGCTTCGAGGGCGAGGATCGCGTGGAGGCCGTCAATTGCGGTCATCTGCCGCCCCACCTGCTGCACGACGGCGCGGCAACCGCGGTCCCGCTCCGCCTCACCTCCGTACCGCTGGGCATGGCGGAGCTCAGCAGCGAGGCGCGCGGAGCGGAGCGGTTCGACTTCCCGGCCGGTGCGACGCTTCTGGCATTCACCGACGGAGTGACCGAGGCCCGCGATGCCTCCGGCGCCTTCTACCCGCTGGACGCCCGGCTCGGCCGTTGGGCCGGGTGCGAACCGCGTGAACTCCTGGACGGGCTCCATGCGGACCTGGACGCCTTCTCCGGCGGCGTACGGCGTGATGACATCGCGATGCTCGCCCTGTCCAAGGCATCGACCGGCAACCGTCGCCGACAGCCCGGGGCGATGTCCGGTCGGGGTGCCCGGAGGGCCGCGCAGACCTTCAGCGAGCGGTGACCGTTGGGGCGGCGCTGGGGCCTGGGCGCGGGTGATCTCAGCGGTGATCCGACATGGAGTGGACCACGTTGAACAGAGGTTCGGTGCTTGAACAGACGAGGGCCAGGGTTGTCCCGTGATCGCGACGGGTGCACGGGATGACGGGACAGCCCTGCCACGACCACCGACGCCACCAGCAGCGCGGGCCGTGGGTTCAGCAGGAACCCGCCCAGTGCGCCCGACGCATTGCTGTAGGTGAGCAGCAGTGCGTCGACCAGCCCGAGCAGCCCGATCCACGGCAGATGCCGGGCAAGCGCCCCGGCGGGCAGCACCTGCTGGACGAGGAGCCCGGCGACACACGGCACGATCACGCTGATCACCGCGAACGTCCCGCCGTTCACCGCGGCCAGCCTCGACAGGTCCTGTGCATAGGGGCCGACCGTCACCATCGAGGCGGCCGAGAGCGTCAGCGGGATGGTGAACGGGCTCAGGAGCGTGGAGGTCAGGACGATGCCGACGATCAGCGACTGGTTGCCGCCCGCCCGGCTTCCCCAGACCGTGGCGCCGCCCGCAACCGGCATGGCGCCCACCAGGGCCAGTCCCGTGAGGAGCCCGCTGCAGCCGTCCGTGTCGGGGAGCTGCCCGAGCGCCACGGACATGCACGGCAGCAGCGCGAGCGGGATCAGCGTATTGGCGAAGGTTCCGACCAGGAGCGGCAGCGGTCGGCGCAGGAGTCGCGGCAGGTCCTGGGCGGGCACCCGTAATGCCGCGGTGAAGAGCAGCCAGGCGAGGAGGAGCGACGGCAGCGTCAGCGGCGTACGGGTCCCGCCGGGTGCGGACACCGCGCCGAGATCCAGCTGCCGCATGGCGAGACCGGCCTGCGGTAACAGGGCCGCGGCGGCATAGGCGGCCACTATCGCCCAGGCCAGCCGGTGCTGAAGGAGCGCGAGTGCACGTGTGACGGCGGGCGGACGCTTGACGTGGCTGGTTCGGACGAGGGGCACGACCGGCGGACGGGGCATCGCACTGGACTTCTGTAGAGGGGGACCGGGACCGGCAGGTCACCTGTGGTGTGCGGGCAGTGCCGTCCGTATCAGCGCGGCCCCGAGCCCCAGCCAGAACGCGGCGAACAGCCAGCCGGCCACCACATCGGTCACCCAGTGCACCCCGAGCAGAACCCGGCTCAGCCCGACGGCCGCGGCCCAGCAGCCGATCAGGACGGCGGCGACGCGGCCGGCCCTGCTCCCGTACGCCCGGTGGCCGATCGCCGCCACCAGGAGTCCCGCCATGAGCGCGGACGTCGTCGCATGACCGGACGGGAAGGCGAAACCGGAGGCGTGCGTCGCCCAGTCACCCACCGGCGGGCGGGGCCGGCTGATCGCTTCCATCAGCCCGTAGCGCAGTGCCTGCCCCAGCAGCAGGAAGGCCAGGGCGCCTGTCGCGTACCCCAGACGCTGCCGAAGGTTCCGGCCCGCGATCAGTCCGGCGGCCACCGCGGCGGCGTACGGGAACACGCCCGTACCCGTCGCCGTGACCGTCCTGGCCGCCGCGACCAAGGCGGAGGGCCGATGGTGCAGGCACCATGCGTGCACACCCCGATCGACAGGCAGCACGGCCCCGTGGCGGGCCGTGAGGACCACCACCGTCAGGCCGAGGAGACCGACGAACCCGATCAGTACGGCCCCGAGCGCCGTACGGATACAGGGGTCGATCGGGCCCGCGACGGACCGGCGCCCGGCCTCCGCGTCCTTGGTCACCGCGCCGTCACCAGTGGGCGCAGCCTGGTCTCGCGCAGCCGCTCCACGATCGGGGCGCAGCGCCGGGCGGCGAGGGTCAGCGGCCAGGCCACGAGCGCGCCGGTGACCAGCCCGATGAGCACGTCGTGCGGATAGTGCACACCGATCCAGACCCGGGACACGGCCATCAGCAGCGCCGCAGGCACGGCGATGGCGCCGAGCCGGCGGTCGGTCAGCAGGATCGCGACCGCCGCGGCTGCGGCGATGGCGGCGTGATTACTGGGGAAGGACCAGTCGCCGAGCGGAGGGCACGCTTCCACCGTGACCGCGTGCAGGGTCTGGCAGGGCCGCTGTTCATGGACGGCCATCTTCAGCAGGTCGTTTGCCACATAGGCGGCCACCACGACCAGGGGCGCACAGAGTGCCATCGCCAGACGAGCGGGGGTGTCGGAGCGGGCCCGCCACCAGGCCGCGAGCATCAGCAGGGCGAAGAGCGCGAGACCGAAGTCCGACCAGAGCCGGATCGCGGAGTCCAGAGCGGCGGGGGAGCGCTGGGCGAGCTCGGTGATCCAGGTGTAGAGGCCACCGTCGAGGGAGGTGGCGGCAGAGGCGAGCAGCATCAGCTGTGGTCTCCTTCAGCGGTGCGGCGGCCGCGCGAGCGCAACAACTCGGTGGCGAGCGGGATCAGGGAAACAACGACCACGACGGCGACGATTGGCAGCAGATAGCGGTCGACATTGGGTACCGACGACCCCAGCCCGTAGCCGGCTAGCACCAGTGCGACGGTCCACACCAGTCCGCCGACGATCTGCCAGATCGTGAAGAGCCGGGCCGGTACGTTGAGCGCCCCGGCCAGCGGGTTGAGCACCGTACGCACCACGGGGACGAAGCGCGCCAGCACGATCGCGCGCGCGTGTCCGTACTTTTCGAGAAGTTCCTCGGCGCGGGCGGCTCCCGCATGCAGTTGCTTGGCCCGGCTCCGGGCCAGCAGGGCGCGGCCGCCGCGGCGGCCGATCCAGTACCCGGCCTGGGCGCCGAGGAGGGCGCCGACCACGGCAGCGATGAGCACCTGTGACAAGGAGAGGTGGACCGCGCCGTGGTTACCGGGCACGCTCAGCAGCCCCGCCGTGAAGAGCAGGGAGTCGCCGGGGAGGAAGAATCCGACGAGCAACCCCGTCTCCGCGAACAGCACGACCGCGATGCCGAGCGCGCCGAACGTGGCGAGCAGCGACCCTGCGTCCAACAGGTTCACCGCCTGCGGCATGGCTGCCAGTGAGGATACGGACACGGCGGAAGGCCTCCCATAATGGTGACTGGGCGCACCGACGGGACGCCCGACTGACTACAGTGCTGTAGACGGTCTACGTCACTGTAGACGCTCGGAGCAGGAGGAGGGTTCCCATGTCCCAGGTGCAGGGGATATCGAGCGAGGATCCGGACCCTCGCGCGGACGGCATGCCGACCTCTGGGCTGGTCAGCGAGTCGGCCCAGGCTTCCGCCTCGGTGCCCGGGCAGGCACCGGAGCCGTCCTCGGTGCCGGAACGGCGACCGGCCGGCGAGCTGGAATCCACCGTTCTCGCGGCTCTGTGGACGGCTGACACCCCGCTCACCCCTGGTCAGGTGCAGGGCGCCCTCGGCGCGCCCCTCGCCCGCACCACCGTCACCACGATCCTGACCCGGCTGTACGAGAAGGGCACGGTCACCCGCACCCGCGCCGGGCGCGGCTTCGCCTACAGTCCCACCGAGGATGCGCCCGGCCTCACCGCCCGCCGGATGCACAGCGAACTGCAGAAGGAAGAGGACCGCAGCACCGTGCTCGCCCGATTCGTCTCGCAGCTCACCGACGAGGACGAGCAATTGCTCCGGGAGCTTCTCGACGGAGACGCCCCATGATGTACGCCGTATGGGTTCCACTGCTCATGCCGTTCGTCGCGGTTCCCGCCGCCCGCCGTCTGGCGGACGCCCTGGCGCCCTTGCGTGCCGTTCGGCTGCTCGCCTCGACGGCCGTGGGCCTCGCCCTGTGCAGCACGCTCGCCCTGGTGCTGCTGGTGGTGCCCGGCGCGACCCAGCTGTCCGCGGTCGCCGCGGTCGGTGAACTCGTCAGGCCGCTCGCCGCCGCGCCCGCCGCCGTGGCCGTCCCGCTCGCCCTTGCCGCTCTGACCCTGCTGGCCGGCTGCACCGCCGCGGTGGTTCGTACCGCCCGCCGCCACTGGGTGGAGCTGCAGTGCGCCAGGCAGTCGGCCGAGTGCTCCAGCGGTGAACTGGCCGTCCTGCGCGACAGCCGCCCCGACGCCTATGCGCTGCCTGCACTCCCGGGCAGCCCCGGCCGGATCGTCGTCACCACCGGCATGCTGCGCGCCCTGAACCCCGCCGAACGGGACGCGCTGCTCGCGCACGAGCGTGCCCATCTCGCGGGCCGCCACCACCTCTACCTCGCTGCTACCGAGCTCGCCGCCCTCTGCCATCCTGCGCTGCGCTCGCTGCGCGCGCCCATGGGCTACGCCCTGGAGCGCTGCGCCGATGAGGCGGCGGCCGTCGCTGTCGGTGACCGGCGGGTTGCCGCGCGCGCGATCGGCCGCGCAGCGCTCGCCGCCCGGGCGGCGGAAGGGATGCGGGCGCGCCCCCGTGTCGCGCTCGCGGCGGCGGGGGGCCCGGTTCCGCGCCGGGTCGCGGCGCTGCTCGGCCGGGTCACCCACCGGCCGGGCGCCGGCCGCGCCGCGGCGGCCGCGCTGCTGGCCTGCCTGATCCTGTCCGGGGCCGCCGCACTCGAAGCGACGAACGATCTGCACAGCAGCATCGAGGTCGCACAGGGCGAGGTCACGCAGCACTGACCGGGCGTGGCGCCCGCGGCGTGCGTGGCGCACGTTCTCCCGTCCGCCGCCTCAGAGATCGCCGGCCCTCGTGGGCGTCGCGACACGGCGGCACGCGGTGCCCGTGCTCGCCCTCTACAAGATCCCGGGCCGGGACTGCGCCACCCGCTCGGCTGACGGGGCATCCGATACGGCCGAGTACCAGGCGCGGTCGACGCCGTCGCCCGCGGCATCGGCGGCCACGACGCCCGGCCCGGCCGACGCGGCGGCCCCGGCCGAATTCGAATGCTTTCATCGCCCACGGGTTCGGCGCGCCGGCGGTGCGCACGGCCTGAGACGGAGCGAGTGTTGTCGAACCGTCGATCCGCAGGACGTCCGGCCGTATGGGCACGCCATCCGAGGTGCTCCAGGCCATGCGCGATGCCGGTCAGGGGTGGCCAGGTGAAACCTCCGGACGGGGCCGGCGGACTGGGGAAAGCAGAGCCACTGCGGCGATGAGCAGGCAGCAGACGCCGGCGGCCAGACCCACCGGTGCCGTTCCATGGCGCTGTGCGGCCCAGGTGAGAACGGCCGCGCCGACCGGGGCTGCCGAATAATGGACGGTCCAGAACGCCGAGGTCACCCGCCCCAGCAAGTGCTCAGGCGTCACTTCCTGGCGTAGGGACATCGAGCACGTGCCCGCCATGCTGGTGCAGCCCAGGAACGTTGCGATCAAGACGGCAGTGCCTGCCACACTGTCGGCCCGGCCGATTCCCGCCACGGCGAGTCCGCAGACCGCAACGGTGCCGATCCATGTTGCGCCGAAGCCGAGCCTGCGGCGGACCGGGGCCACGAGGAGGGCTCCGGTGATCGTGCCCATCGCTCCGGCTGCGAAGACGGTTCCGACCGCGCTGTCGCTCTGGCCGAGGTCGTGCTTGAGGTGGTAGATGAGCAGGTCGTTCAGGCCGAGAGTCAGGAAACTGAAGAAGGTCAGAAGGAGGGTCAGGGCTCGCAGCACAGGGTGTCGACGCAGGAAGGTCACCCCGGCCAGCAGGTCGTCCCACAGCCTCGGTCGAGCCGCTCCTGCCTCCGGCGCCTCGCTGGTCCGAGCCGCGCGCGTGCCGCCCGGGAACCGTACGAAGCTCACGCAGGCTGCCGACACACCAAAGCTCGCCGCATCCACGCCGACAGCCGCCGCCGGGCCGAACCAACCCGCCACCACGCCCGCGCACAGCGGGCCGATCACCCCGGCCGCCGCAGCCGTCGCATTGAGTCTTCCGTTGGCCTCCGTGATCCGCCGGCCACCCACCAGGCTCCGGACGACGGTGACGTACGTGACGGAGAACAGCATCCCGACAGCCTCACCCAGAGGCAGCAGCACGTAGAGCAGCCAGGTCTGCGGGCCCAACATCCATACCAGCGGTATCAGTGCGTACAGCGCCATGCGGACGACGTCGCAGGCGATCAGCAGCTTCCTGCGGTCCATCCGGTCCACCACGACCCCGGCGAAAACCCCTGCGAACAGCGAGGCAGCGCCGGCCACGGCGGTGAGCAGGCCCATCTGCGCAACGGATCCCGTCGCGTGCAGTACCAACAGCGGCAGCGCAATCAGGGCGAACGAGTCCCCGACGACCGAGAGGGTCTGCGCCGCCCAGAAGATGCCGAAGTTGCGGTCACGCCACAGCGGGCGTGACCCTTCCGATGAAGGGCCGTTGGCGGCGGGTTCAGACATATCGAGGAGCGTATGTGGGACTTGCGCGGCGCACACCCGATTTCTGCAGGTCAGCACGTTGTTCTGTGAGGGTGTGAGGTGGTGCGCGCTGTGCTTTCTCGCCACTTCGGCCGAGGGCTGTGCCCGGCCGCAGCCGGGACCTTCCCCGGTTGAACGGCGGATACTCGATCGCTGACCCGGGGCAGAGCGCGAGGCGCACACTGCCCGCCGCCACGGCCGGTGAACAACGGAAGTGACCCGCGAGTCCCAACGTCCTTTCGGCTACGGCGTTTCCGTATCGCCATTCCGCGACCGGGGCGGCCCGCGCGCAGCGGCTCAGGGCCCGTCCGGCGCCTGCCCGCCCCGCACATGGTCCCGCAGCCGGTCGACGAAGACCCGTTGGCCCGCGACGAGACGCTCCGCCGCCTCCTCCGGTGTGCACCAGGCGAACCGGTCGATCTCCGGGAACTCCCGCTGCACGCCCGACCCCCGGGGCCATTCCATGGTGAATGTCCCCGGCTCGGCCCGGGCCGGATCGGCATCACCCTCCAGAGCCCACACGACTACCGTCTTGCCCCCGGCCTGGCGGGACTCGCCGAGCGGCACCCACTCCCCGTCCGGCGCCGGATGGCCGAACTCCTCCTCGAACTCGCGGCGGGCAGCGGCCTCGGGTTCTTCTCCGGGCCCGTACTCACCCTTGGGGACGGACCACGAGGCAGCCTCGCGGCCCGCCCAGAAGGGGCCGCCCATGTGCCCGAGGAACACCTCGAACCCGGCGCCCCCGTCCGCCGACCGGAACAGGAGAAGACCCGCACTGTGCTTCTGAGATGACATGCCATCAAATCTTCCCAGTGATCACGGGTGTCATCGACTCGCCGCACCCTGTTTCCCCTGAGGTTCCCGGGGCCCCCTGGTGCGTGGCGGTACGCGCGGCCATGCTGTCCGCCGACAGCGCTTACTGCCCGCGCAACCATCGCCATTCCAGGAGGATTTGTGGGCCCTGGCATAGTCGGCAAAGCAACGCGTCCGCTCGTGCTCCTCGCTACGGTGTCCGCGATGACGGTGGGAGCCATCGCCCCTGCCGTCGCAGATTCGACCCCCGACCCCCGTCCCCGTAACTCCGCCGAGGTCCTCAGACCCGTCGCCCCGCCGGCGGCGAGTCATGCGGCAGGCGACTCCCGATCCGTCGTGGACGGCGACGGCATCGAGACCGCCCGCAGCTCGCGCCCGATCGCCCCCGGAGTCCGCCTCAGCTCGTACGACCGGCTCGAATCCGACAAGTGGCTGCGCGTCGACTCGCTCTCCGTCGACCTCGACGGCAGTGGCGTGCAGGCAGACTACCTGTCCACCGGCAACGTCTCCGACCGGCGCACGGTCTCGCAACTCGCCGCCGGGCACGACGCGGGCCCCGGCCGCCGGACCGTCGCCGCGATCAACGCCGACTTCTTCGACATCAACCAGACGGGTGCGCCCGAAGGCATCGGAATCAAGGACGGTGTGCCCGTCCAGTCACCCGCCCCCGGAGTCAACCGGGCGGTCGGCATCGGCCCGGGCAGTGCGGGCCGCATCCTGAACCTGTACTTCGAGGGCACACTCACCCTGCCCTCCGGGCAGCGGCCGCTCGCCGCGTACAACGCCGCCAATGTGCCGAGCGGGGGAGTGGGCGCCTACACCCCGGCCTGGGGGACCGCCGACCGTGCACTCACTGTCGACAAGGCGACTCCCGTCGCCGAAGCGGTCGTACGCGACGGCAAGGTCGTCTCCGTGTCGGACACCCCCGGCTCCGGCGCCGTCCCCGACGGCACCACGGTCCTCGTCGGACGCGAGGCCGGAGCCGCCGCACTCACGTCGCTCCAGCCGGGCGACCCCGTGTCGCTGACCTATCGGGCGCGCACCGACAGCGGAGACGTACCCCGCACCGCTGTTGGCGGCCGGGAACTGCTGGTCGTCGACGGCGTCGCACAGAACCACGACGGTGAGGGCAACAACACCGCCGCCCCGCGTACCGCCGTCGGCTTCTCCCGGGACGGCAGCACGATGCAGATCCTCACCATCGACGGCCGGCAGGCTGACAGCGGCGGTGTCACACTCACCGAACTCGGCCAGATGATGCGGCGGGCAGGCTCGTACAGCGCTCTCAACCTGGACGGCGGCGGCTCCTCGACGCTCGTCGCCCGCGTGCCCGGGAGCGACGCCCTGCAGGTGGAGAACAGCCCGTCCGACGGCACCGAGCGCACCGTCCCCAACGGCCTCGCCCTCACCGCCCCCGACGGCAGTGGCCGTCTCAAGGGCTTCTGGGTCGAGACCCGTACCCCGGCCGGTACCGCACCGGGCGTCGACCCCGTCAAGGGCGGCCACCCCGAGCGGGTCTTCCCCGGACTCACCCGCCGCCTCACCGCGATCGGATACGACGAGACGTACGGCCCGGCCGCCGGGATCCCGCACTGGCGCACCGCCCGCAACAACGTCGGTTCGGTCGACGGCAACGGGCTCTTCACCGCACGCCACAGCGGCACCACCCAGGCGCGCGCCGAACTGGGGTCCGCCCACGGCAGCACCGCGCTGACCGTCCTCGACAGGCTGGCCCGGATCGAGCCGACCACACGGCGGGTGGGTCTCGCGAACGCCGAAGCCACCGGCACCTTCGGCATCGTCGGACTCGACGCGCACGGCACCAGCGCCCCCGTCGAACCCCGCGACGTCACCCTCGACTACGACCACGCGCTCTTCGGCATCCGCGATGACGGCAAGGGCAACTTCACCGTCACCTCACGCACCGGCGGCGGCGCCGGACAGATCAGGGCGACCGCCGCGGGCGCCACCACCGTCCTCGCCGTCAGCGTCGGCCTCGCCGAGCAGGCCGTCTCCGACTTCGACGACGCCGGGTCCTGGAAGTTCAGCCAGGCGCGGGCGAGCGGATCCCTCTCCGCCACCCCCGACGGACACACCGGCACCGGACTCGGACTCACGTACGACTTCACCCAGTCGACCGCGACGCGCGCCGCGTACGCCGCCCCGCCCCAGCCGGTCACCGTGCCCGGACAGCCCCAGTCGTTCAAGCTCTGGATCAAGGGCGACGGCAAGGGCGCCTGGCCGACGCTGCACCTCAAGGACGCTGCGGGCTCGGACCAGTTGCTCCGCGGACCGTACGTCACCTGGACCGGCTGGCGGCAGGTCACCTTCGCCGTGCCGGCCGGCGCGGCCATGCCGCTCAACGTGTACCGCTTCTACCTCGCCGAGACGGCGGCCGCCCAGCAGTACACCGGAGGGATCGTCATCGACGACCTGACCGCGCAGGTGCCGCCCACCGTCGACCTGCCCGAACGGGCCGTGACCACCGACCCGTTGATCGATCCGGCCGCGGTCACCGAAGCCCGGGACTGGCAGTTCGCCGTGATGTCGGACGCCCAGTTCGTCGCCCGCGACCCCGGCAGCGCCATCGTCACCCAGGCGCGGCGCACCCTGCGCGAGATCAAAGCGGCACGGCCCGACTTCCTGGTCATCAACGGCGACCTCGTCGACGAGGGATCACCCGCGGACCTCGCCTTCGCGCGCCAGATCCTGACCGAGGAACTCGGCGACTCCCTGCCCTGGTACTACGTGCCCGGCAACCATGAAGTGATGGGCGGGAAGATCGACAACTTCATCACCCAATTCGGCCCCGCCCAGCGGACGTTCGACCACAAGGGCACGCGGATCATCACGCTCGACACCTCCAGCCTCACCCTGCGCGGCGGAGGCTTCGCCCAGATCAAGGAGGTACGCGCCCAGCTCGACGCGGCGGCGAAGGACCCTGACGTCGACTCGGTGATGATGATCGAGCACGTTCCGCCGCGCGATCCGACCGTTCAGAAGGGCAGCCAGCTCGGGGACCGGAAGGAGGCGGCCCTGGTCGAACAGTGGCTCGCCGACTTCCGCCGTACGACGGGCAAGGGCGCCGCATTCATCGGCAGCCATGTCGGGGTCTTCCACGCCTCGCACGTCGACGGCGTGCCGTATCTGATCAACGGCAACTCCGGGAAGGCACCGGCCGGACCGGCGGACGAGGGAGGCTTCACCGGCTGGTCCCTCGTCGGCGCGGACCACGTCCCGCCCGCCGAACAGGCCGCCGCGCGGGAGAAGCCGTGGCAGGGCGTACCCGACTGGGTCTCGGTGCAGACCCGGGCGCATGTCGACACGCTGACATTGGACGCCCCGTCCGTGCTCGGCACGGGTCACACTGCGAAGATCACGGCGACCGTCACCCAGGGCGCCCGCAGCATCCCGGTCGCGTTCCCGCTGGCCGCCGACTGGACCGGGTCACCGAACGTCCACATCGGCGACCGGGACAGTGCCCGGCACCAGCACACGGCGGTCTTCGACCCGTCCACCGGCACCCTCGTGGCGCTTCGGCCCGGCACGATCACGCTCGCGGTGACGGTCAATGGCACGACGCAGCTGACCCGGATCCGGATCGCCACAGCGGGCACCGCCTCGGCAGCCTGACGGAACACGCGCACCACACGGGGTCCCGCACCCGGTTCCACGAACCGGGTGCGGGACCCCGTACTTCCGGTCCCTTACGGCCTGGTGCACGATAGAGAGTGGATCAGCGAGCGGCGTCATGCGGCTTCGAATCCAAGGCGGAGGAGGGAGGCGACGCGAAGGGGGCCCCTCCCATGCCTTCAAGGCCATGGGGGAGTCGTCGGCTGACGACAACGCCGGAGGCGGAGTCGCATGACGCCGGGAGCCCGCTCGCTATCGTGCACCAGGCCGTTACAGCTTGCGGTAGCCGTACGCCTCCGTCGCCGCGGCCTCCACCGCGGCAAGATCACCACCCGCCGACGCCGTGACGAGTGCGGCGACCGCGCCCTCCACGAACGGCGCGTCCACCAGCCGCGCCCCGTGCGGCAGTTCGTTCCCCTCGGCCAGCATCGCTTTGACCGTGAGCACCGCACTGCCCAGGTCGGCCAGCACCGCGATGCCTACGCCGCCGTCGACCTTCCGGGCCGCCTCCGCGATGAGCTCCGCACTGGTTCCGAGCGCACCCGACACCGTACCGCCGGCCGCGGCCACGGGCGCTGTCGCACCACCGGCTGCCAGCCCCTTGGCCAGCTCGGCCACCGCCTCAGCCACCGGCCCGCTGTGCGACACCAGCACGATCCCTACCTGCTTCTCCTCGCTCACGAACTGCCTCCACTGCTCTCGTACGACTCCGCCAGCGTGGCGATCAGCAGCGCGGACGACGTCGCACCCGGATCCTGATGCCCGATGCTGCGCTCACCCAGATAGCTGGCCCGGCCCTTGCGCGCCTGCATCGGCACGGTCGCGGCCGCACCGGCCTCGGCCGCGTCCCGGGCAGCGGCGTACGATGTGCCGAGCGCTTCCGCGCCCGGCAGCAGTGCGTCGAGCATCGTCTTGTCCCCGGCCTGCGAACCGCCCAGCTGCCCCACGGCGGCGACGCCCTCGGCGAACGCCTCGGCCAGCTGTTGATCCGTCACGGTGGGCGCATAGCCCAGCGCCTTTCCCGTACATCGCAGGAGCGTCCCGTACAACGGCCCCGACGCCCCGCCGACCGTCGAGATCAACTGCCGCCCCGCAAGCGTCAGTACGGCCCCAGGCGTCTGCGGGTCCTCCTTCTCCAGTACCGCGGTCACTGCGGCGAATCCGCGCTGCATATTGCTGCCGTGATCGGCGTCCCCGATCGCCGAGTCGAGTTCTGTGAGGCGGTCCGCTTCACGGTCCACAGCGGCCGCAGCGGTGGCCATCCACCGGCGGAAGAAGTCGGCGTCGAGCACATGGATCTCCTTGTCCCTGGAACAACGTCATGGGCGTACGGCTGCTCCTCAACGGCCCCAGCGGAGCGCGGGCGTCTCGACCGGCGCGTCCCAGAGCCGCAGCAGCTCCTCGTCCACCTGGCAGAGCGTCACCGAGCAGCCCGCCATGTCGAGCGAGGTCACATAGTTCCCCACGAGCGTACGAGCCACGACGACGTGCCGCTCGGACAGCACCCGCTGCACCTCGGCATTGAACCCGTACAGCTCCAGCAGCGGCGTCGCCCCCATCCCGTTGACCAGCAGGAGCACCGGATTGTTCGGCCGCAGATCCTCCAGAATCGCGTCCACAGCGAAGTCCGCGATCTCCCCCGACGTCATCATCGGACGCCGCTCCCGCCCCGGCTCGCCGTGGATGCCGATGCCCAGTTCGAGCTCGCCCGGCGGCAGATCGAACGTGGGAGAGCCCTTGGCCGGGGTGGTGACGGAGCTCAGCGCCACCCCGAAACTCCGCGACGCCTGGTTCACCTGCCGGCCGATGGCCTCCACCCGCTCCAGCGGCGCACCCTCCTCGGCCGCCGCCCCGGCGATCTTCTCGACGAACAGTGTCGCTCCCGTGCCCCGCCGCCCCGCCGTGAACAGACTGTCCGTCACGGCCACGTCGTCGTTGACGAGCACCTTCGCGATCTGCAGGCCCTCGTCCTCGGCGAGCTCGGCGGCCATGTCGAAGTTCAGCACATCGCCGGTGTAGTTCTTGACGACGAACAGCACCCCCGCGCCGCTGTCGACGGCAGCGGCGGCGCGCACCATCTGGTCCGGAACGGGCGACGTGAACACTTCCCCGGGACAGGCGGCAGACAGCATCCCCGGCCCGACGAACCCGGCATGCAACGGCTCATGCCCGGAACCGCCCCCGGAGACGAGCCCCACCTTTCCGGCGACGGGCGCGTCACGTCGTACGACGACACGGTTGTCCACATCCACCGTCAGTTCGGGATGGGCGGCGGCGATGCCGCGCAGGGCGTCCGCGACGACGGTCTCGGGGACGTTGATCAGCATCCTCATGGATACCTCCTGATGAGATTAGCAGGCGAGCCGATGAGCAGGGTTTTTGCAGGTCAGAGCAGGTGAGTCGAATTGTTGATCTTGGCGGTTCGTGGCGGCGAAGGGCGGTTCTGCGCGGTACTGATGCTGACTGAATGCTGACTTTCCTGATAGTGCATCAGGCTCGAATCGCATGAACGAGCTTTGCGAATGCGCATCATGGCGCAATTGTCGACGCGGGGTCGCGAGCGCGCACCGGTGCGTCATCGGTCGGATCCCGGTGATTCCTTCCAGGGCGGGTCGGGGAGTCGCGGGAACGGGGTCCGATCCAGTGCGTGCGACACTCCTGACCGTGGCTCAGTATGACCTTCCTCGCCCAGCTCCCAAGACGACACCCGAATCTGCCGTCGACGGCACCGCAGCGGATCGTTGGTTGCCCGTCTCGGTGGACCCGGATCTCAGCCATCCACCCAGTGCTGGAGCCTCCGGGAACAGGCCGCCTGGCGACGATCTTGACCTGGCGATCGGGTGGGACCGCTTTGAGAAGCTGATGCTGGCCGTCTCGGGTCGCGTTCTCGCCATCCGCGGGATCAAGTTTCGCCGGTACGGGGTACAAGGGCAGGTCCAGCACGGCATCGACCTTGCGGGCCGGGATGCGGACGGTCGATTCGTCGTCGTCCAATGCAAGGACTACCAGGAGCTCACGGCAGGGGACCTGCGGAAGGCAGTGGAGACGTTCACCGACGGAAGACGACCTTTCGGTGCCGGCCATTTGATCATCGCCACCTCCGCCTCCACTGAGCGCACCCAGCTGGCCGACGAACTGGCTGTTCTCCAGGGGGAGCACGAGGATCTCGAGCTGGATCTGTGGGGTGCCGAACAAATCAACGACTTTCTCCGCTACCAGGCTGACGTCGTTGCACGGTTCTGGACTCGTGAGACGGCGGAAGTGTTCTGTACCGGGGCACCCCTTCCTGGAGTACCCGCTCCTCCCCTTGACCGCCAGGAGCAGGCCGATCGCATCCTCACCGGACCACTCAAGACGAGTGATGTGAGGCCGATCCTGCGCGAAGCGGAAGCCGAGCGCGCGTCGGCGCCGGCTCAGTCCGCCAGAAAGTACGGCGAAGTCGCTTCTCGACTGGAGGACGCCGGCTTTCGAGGGCATGCGAGCGTGCTGAGGGGCAGGCAACTGGAGGCGCTCAGGGAGGCCGACCTGCTCTACGAAGCCGCGGAACTCGCCGGCCGCCTTGCCGCCACAGCACTCCACCATGGCGACAGGGTCGAATCGAGGAGGCTGGCACGGCTGCTTGATGACCTGACTCGCAGTGAGGTGTCGGCGGGGCCGGAACGAGCGGCGGCGATTCAGAGACATGCGCGGCTCGTTGGCGCAGCCGTCGATGCCGTCCTCCATCCCCTCGGCGCCGCGTCCCACGAGCTTGCCGATGCCCTGATCGAAGCGCGCGGCGAGACTGTGGCCTACCAGCCTCTCTTGGTTCTCCACTTCGCCGAGCGTCAGTTCGCAATGGAATCCGATCAACTGGAGGTACGGAGCTCCCTCATTGACCGTGCCATTGCGCAGGCCGAACCACAGGCCATGGACGAGTACAGCGAAGACATCGTCATGAGGCTGCGTCTCGTGCGAGCCGAGTACGACGGCGCGGAGCGCCGGGCACTCCTGAGCGCTGCCCGACGGCATACCGTCCCGGGGCGGCACGCCGCGCTGATCAAATCGCGCGAAGCGCGGAGGTACTGCCTCGAGGGGCGAGCGGAAGAAGCTACGGACGCCTGGAGGGAAGCCGTCCACGATGCGATTCACGCGGGACTGACCGAAGAGGCAGCCCAATGGCTCTACGCCATTCGTGCCGTGAACGTTCAGTACGGCCCTTTGACTGCGGAGATCGACGACGAGCACCGCTTGGCCCAGGCGCTGCGCGCGACAGGGGCGAGCCGCCTACTGGACCGCGTGCGGGATCCGAGGGAGCAGGCCATGTCTTCCTCGGAAGTTGTCAAGTCAAATGAGACGGTTTGACGCTATGCGGACTGTTGTAGAGGTTCTGTTTCCGGTGTCGGTTCGTTGATCCAGACCTGCTCGGGTATCACGGGCGGCACGGGCCGGCGGGCGAAGCGCTCGGGGTGGCGGGCGTAGGCGT
>NZ_JBITER010000047.1:0-44655 GCF_044455345.1 Streptomyces sp. NPDC051286
GAGGACCAGCTCGGCGCGCTCGGCCTGGTCCTCAACGCCATCGTGCTGTGGACCACGAAGTACATCGACGCCGCCGTCGCCCAGCTGAAGGCCGAGGGCCACGAGATCCGCGACGAGGATGTTGCCCGGCTCTCCCCGCTCAAGCACAAGAATCTCAACCTGCTCGGCCGCTACAGCTTCACCGCCAGCGTCCCGTCCGCCGGCGCCCTCCGCCCGCTGCGCGACCCGGACGCGCTGGAGCTGGACGAGGACGACGAGGTAGAAGGCTTCTGACACCTAACTCGCGGTCATCCCGTCACTTCCGCCGCAACGCCTGGTTGCGGCCGGGTCCGCATGCCCCAGCGGGCAAGAGATGGACCGACAGCGCCCAGTGCCGCGAAGAACACCGCCAGCAGCAGCCAGCCTGTCGTGCCGAGGCCGAGTACCACCGTGGTGAGGATCGCGGGGGCGAGAGCCTGGCCCGCGCTGAAGCCGAGACCGAAGACACCTTGGTACTGGCCCTGTGCATGGTCGGGGGCAAGACCGAAGCCCAGGGCGAAGCCCGCCGATGACTCCCAAACCTCTCCCAGACTGTGGACGAAGATCGCGGCCAGGACCAGTCCCGCCGCCGCCCAGACAGGGGTGTACGCCGCCAGCGCCATCATCGGGCAGCTGACGAGGAAGAGCAGCCCCGCCGTGCGAAACGCCAGGCCGCCGTCGTGCGGGGTCTCGATCCGCGAGCCGATCCTGGTCTGCATCAGCACACAGAACAGGGAGTTGACGGCGAACAGCGCGGCCACCGTCCAGCGCGGCGCCTCGGTGTGCTCGGAGATCCAGATCGGCAGGAGTAGCGAGACCACCGGGTACTGCAGTCCCATGGCCCCGTAGAGGGCAGTGAACGCCAGGAAGGGACGATCCGCGAAGACGAGCCAGCGACGCTGGCGCGGCGGCGCTGCCAGCACCGGATAGCGGGGCAGCAGGAGCAACAGCACCGCGCACAGGGCGAAGCTCGCCGCGTTGCCGAGGATCAGCGTGACATAGGCACCGCGGGTGTCCGCGGCCAGCGCCAGCCCTGCACCTACCGTTCCCAGAACAACGCCCAGGTTGACGAACGTGCGCAGCTTGGCACGGAACAGGGCCGGGCGCTCACCCCCGACCCGGACCACCAGCGCGCCCCACGCCGCCCCACCAGCCGCCGCGGCGATCTGGTCGACCGTCGCGATGATCGTGAGCGCGGCCCAGCTCTCGACGAGGACGAGGGCCGCCATCGACACCGCCTGGACAGAGAGGGCCAACATCATGATCGTGCGCGCCCCTCGCCGATCTGCGAGATGCCCGCCTGGTATTCCCGCGCACAGGCCGATCACTCCGGCGATGGTGAGCGCGGCACCGACCTTCACCGCAGGCAGGCCCACGACCAAGGTGAAATAGAGCGTTGACGCCGCGTTGAACAGACCATTGCCGACTCGGTTGACGAAACTCGCGGCGACCAGCACGCGCTCCGGCGCACTGTCCCCCGCCATCCGGCCTATTCGACCCGCCAAGTCGCCCTTGATCATGGACGGCACGCTAGCAGCGTTCGCAGATCCAGCGGGAGTAGCACCAAGGTCGCGTGCTCTGATTCCGCCAGGGGCCCGGACCAGGACCGCGCCACCCCGAGGAATCTGTCGTCAAACGATCGTTTGACGACAGGCAGCCGTCGCGTCCAATGAACCCGTGCAGTCCGGGGGTTCACGGCGGCGCGAATCCAATCAGATCCGATGGTGATTACTGACAGGGTTTGACGACAGGTAGGGTCCGATCCTCCGTACGGAAGGGGCTCACGAGTGGCGAACCTGGTCTACAAGCGGGTCTCGACCGACCAGCAGTCCACCGCCCGGCAGAACCTCGTCCTTGGGGTGGAACCGGAATACGAGCGAAACGTGCCACACGCCAGCGGCCAGTACGTCACAGGTACGAACCGGTGTCGTAGGCGGTGGCCGAGGACGTCCGCCGACTCGAAGAGACGACAACGCGGACACTGAGGTTGTTGTTTCATAGGTGTTCGCCTGTGAAACACCTCGACCCGCGGCGCACGACCTGCGGCGATCATGTTTCATGAGTTGTTGCAAACAGCGGGACAGATGAAGCACCCTCATGAAACGATCCGGGGGTGAGTCCGGACCCCCACTGTCAGTCTCCGAAGTCGGCTGCGCAGATGACTGGAGTCGGGTGCACTGAGCACCGCCTCCGCTCGCGGGCCGCCGGCCCTTGGCGGCTGCTCAGTCGGGTGGGACGGCTGGGTCGATGATCCGATACCCCACGCCGGGTTTGGTGGCGATGACCGGGGGGTCGCCGAGTTTGCGGCGCAGGCGGCTGATGGTCACCGTGACGGTGTTGGTGAACGGGTCGGCGTGTTCGTCCCAGACCTGTTCGAGGAGGTTCTCCGTGCTGAGGAAGGCGGGGCTCGCGTTCAGGAGGGCTTCGAGTACCGCGAGTTCCTTGACGGAGAGGTCGAGCTGGTGGCCGTCGCGGCTGGCGGTGCGGCGCATCGGATCGAGTTCGATGCCCGCCGTGCTCAAGGCGCGGGACCGGGCGGCGGGGCGACGGCGGGCCAGGGCGCGGATGCGCAGGACGAGTTCGGGAAAGTGGAAGGGCTTGGCGAGGTAGTCGTCGGCGCCCAGGGTCAGGCCGCTGACGCGGTCGCCGGGTGAGTCGGCGGCGGTCAGCATCAGGACCATCACGCGGCCGTCCCGCTCGGTGATCATCTGACAGAGGGTGTCGCCGTGGATGCCTGGCAGGTCGCGGTCGAGCACAACGACGTCGTACGCGTTGACGTCCAGCTTGACCGCGGCGTCGAGCCCGTCGTGGGCCACGTCCACGGCCATGCCCTGGTCGCGCAGTCCCTCGGCGATGACTTCGGCGAGGGAGCGGGCGTCCTCGACCACCAGGACTCTCAATGCGCCCCGCCCGCCTCTGTGTCGCGGGCTTCCACCGTCGCCCTGCCGTCCGTACGGGGGAGGGCGACGGTGACGCGCAGGCCGCCGTCGGGGCGGGCGCGCAGGTCCAGGGTGCCGTGGTGGGCCTGGGTGATGGACGCGACGATGGAGAGGCCGAGGCCGCTGCCCTGGCCGGTGCCGGTCCGGTCGGCGCCAAGGCGGCGGAAGGGCTGCGCGAGGTCCGCCACCCTCCGCTGGTCGAGGACCGGTCCGCTGGACTCGACGACGAGGGACACCGCGCCCGCGTCGTCTCCTTCAGCCCGTACCGCGACACTGATCCAGCCCCCGGGGTCGTTGTGCGCGATCGCGTTGTCGACCACGTTGTCGGCCACGCGGCGCAGCAGCGTCTGGCTGCCCCACACCCACGCGGATTCGTCGATCCGGTTTTCGCGCACGGTCAGGCCCTTGGCCGCGATGTCCTTTGCCCGTCCGGTCAGGGCGGTCAGCGCGAGTTGGCCGAGGGCGAGGGGCTCCGAGTCGGTGAACTCGCCGTGCTGGGTGCGGGCCAGGACGAGGAAGCTCTCCAGCAGCCGGTCCACCTGGTCTAGTTCGGCGCGCATCCGGGCGGCCAGCGCGGCCGTGGTCTCGGGTACCGGGCCCGGCTTGGCGAGGGCCACGTCCAAGGAGGCCCGCATCGTGGTGAGCGGGGTGCGCAGCTCATGGGAGGCGTTGGCGACGAAGAGGCGCTGGGCGTCGAAGGAGCCCTCCAGGCGGCCGAGGAGGTCGTCGATGGTGTCGGCGAGGTCCTTCACCTCGTCGCCGGGGCCGCCGATGGCCAGGCGTTCGTGCAGGCTGTCGGCGGTGATCCGGCGGGTGGCCGCTGTCATCACGCGCAGCGGGCGCAGCACCCGGCCGGCGACGAACCAGCCGAGGCCGACCGAGATCACTGCCATGACACCGAGGGCGATGGCGGAGCCGATCAGGATCTGCCGGGACTGGGTGTCGTGCGCCTGGGTCAGCTGCTGCTCCAGTTCGTCGATGCGGCCCTGGGCCTGTGCCGCCGTGGCGGGCTGACCGGTGCCGCCATCGGGGGCGGTCTGGCTGGAGCGCGATCCGCCGGATGCCACCACGGCTGCGATGGCGAGCAGCGCCGTTCCCGACAGCAGGAACAGAGTGACGTACAAGGCGGTGAAGCGGGTGCGGGCAGTGCCACGGCGCAGGCCGAGCCGGGCGGTCCGGCCCGCGAGCCGTCGAGGCGGACCCCATTCCATCCGCATGCTCCCCTCTCTCCGCCGCACCAGGACACGTACGAGGCCAGGCTAAGCCGAGGCGCCTAACAGCGAGATGACAGTGGCCGTTCGGCCCCTGTAACCCGCTCCGTCACAGGGTGAGGCCCATGAGCGATGAGAGTACGAAGGCGATGATCAAGGTCATCGGTCTGCATAAACGCTTCGGGCCACAGCTGGCTCTGGACGGGATGACGTTCACCGTGCGGCCCGGACGGGTGACCGGCTTCGTCGGCCCGAATGGCGCGGGCAAGTCCACCACCATGCGCGTGATCCTGGGCCTGGACGCGGCTGAGGAGGGAAAGGCCCTGGTCGGCGGGGTGCCCTACCGCACCCTGCGTCGCCCGCTTCGGCATCTGGGGGCGCTGCTCGACGCCTCCGCGCTGCAGCCGAGCCGCACCGCCCGTAACCACCTGCTGTGGCTGGCCCACTCACAGGGCGTGCCGGCCCGGCGGGTGGACGAGGTCATCGAGCAGGCCGGCCTGGGCACGGCGGCCCGGCGCAAGGCCGGCGGCTTCTCGCTGGGCATGCGCCAGCGCCTGGGGATCGCGGCGGCGCTGCTCGGCGACCCGCCGGTCGTCATGCTGGACGAGCCGTTCAACGGCCTCGACCCCGACGGCATCGTGTGGATGCGCGGCTTCCTGGTGGAGCTGGCCCGGCAGGGCCGCGCCGTCCTGGTCTCCAGTCACCTGATGAGCGAACTCGAAGACACCGCGGACCATCTCGTGGTGATCGGTCGCGGCCGGGTCGTCGCGGACACCAGCGTGTCCGAGCTGCTCGCCGAGGCGTCCAGCGGCCGGGTCACCCTGCGTACCTCCGAGCCTCCGCGCGCCACCCAGGTCCTGTACGGCGCGGGCGCCACCGTTCTCGCCACCGGCCCCGACACCCTCGGCGTCACGGGCCTGCCCGACGAGGAGATCGTGGCCCTGCTTGCCCGGAACGGGGTGCCGTTCTCCCAGGTGTCCGCGCACCGGGCGACGCTCGAAGAGGCGTACATGGAGCTCACCCGGGACGCGGTGGAGTACCGGGGCATCCCGGCGGGGGAGGCCACGCGATGACAGCCACCCTCACCCCTCGCCCCCCGGCCACGAGGCGCGCTGAGCGGAGCGGGTTCCTCAGGACGCTGCACGCCGAGTGGACGAAGTTCCGTACGGTACGCGGCTGGGTCCTCGCCATGGCGGGGGCGCTCCTGGTGACGATCGTGGTCGGCCTGCTCGGCACGGCCGCCCCCGCCCCCGGCGCTCGCGGCGCCGACTCCGCCTCGTATCCGAAGGGCCCCGCCGGCGAGGCCGTCAATGACAGCTTCTACTTCGTCCGCAGGACGCTCACCGGCGACGGTGCCCTCACCGTTCCCCTGCGGTCCCTGACCGGCGTGGCCGACACCGGGATCGGCAAGACGGCCCAGGGCGCCCAGCCCTGGGCGAAGGCCGGGATCATCGTGAAGGAAAGCCTCACCCAGGGATCCCCGTACGCGGCGGTCATGGCCACCGGCGGTCACGGCGTGCGCATGCAGTACGACTACACGCACGACACGGCGGGTCCTTCCGGCAAGGTCACCCAGGAGTCCCCGCGCTGGCTGCGCCTGGTCCGCTCCGGCGACAGCCTCGCCGGTTACACCTCCACCGACGGCTCCCACTGGACCAAGGTCGGCCATGCGAAGCTGCCTGGGCTTGCGCGCACCGTGCAGGCCGGGCTCTTCGCCACGTCACCGGAGGCGAAGCAGGACACCGCGGCGGGCACGGGCTTCAGCCCCGCCGTGGCCACCGGCACCTTCGGCCGCCCCGCCCTCACCGGCGACTGGTCCCAGAGCGCGTGGAGCGGCACACAGGTGGGCGGCGACGCGGGCACCTCCGGCAGCTACACGAACACCACCGAGGGCGGCTTCACCCAGACCGACGGCGGCGGGTTCACCGTGACCGACGGCGGCGGGTTCACCGTGACCGGGGCCGGTGACATCGCACCGGTCGTCGGCGGGCCCGTCATGGGCGTCGGCTTCTCCGTCGAGAACTTCCTCGTCGGCACCTTCGCCGGACTGATCGTGGTGATCGCCGTGGGTACGGTGTTCATCACCGGCGAGTACCGGCGCGGTCTGCTGCGTACGACCATGGCGGCAACTCCCCTGCGAGGCCGGGTGCTTGGTGCCAAGGCGCTGGTGGCCGGGGGCGTCGCGTTCGCCATCGGCCTGGTCGCCGCCGCGATCACCATTCCCGTCGGGGAACGCAGCGCGCGTGGCAGGGGCTTCCATGTCTTCCCCGTCACGTCGGCGACCGAAGTGCGCGTCATGGTCGGAACCGGCCTGCTCTGCACGGCCGCCGCCGTGCTCGCTCTCGGCGTCGGTGCCCTGCTGCGGCGCAGCGGCACGGCGGTCGCCCTGGTCATCGCGTCAATCGTGCTGCCCTTCCTGCTTGCCACCTCCGGCGTGCTGCCCCCGGGCGTCTCGGAGTGGCTGCTGCGAGTGACCCCGGCTGCGGGCTTCGCCATCCAGCAGACCCTGCCGCAGTACACGCAGGTGCTCAGCGTGTACGAGCCGTCGACCGGCTACTACCCGCTGGCGCCCTGGGCTGGCCTCGCCGTGCTGTGCGGATACGCCGCGCTCGCCTTCGGTCTGGCCGTGGTGCGGCTGCGCGGGAGGGACGTATGAGTCTCCTGAGCGGTGCACGACTCACGAGCACGGCTGACGGCGCGTGGCGAGGGGACTTCGGCCGCGCCCTGCGCGCGGAGTGGACGAAGCTGCGCACCGCAGGGGAAATGGGCAGGTTGCTCCTGCTCGCCGTCGCGCTGACCGTGGCCGTCGGCTGCGGCACCGCCAAGGCCGTGAAGTGCCCGGACGCGGGGTGCGGCCAGGACGCCGTCAAGCTCGCCCTGACCGGCGTCACCGTCGGGCAGGCGGTCATCGCCGTCCTCGCGGTGCTGGCCATCAGCGGCGAGTACGGCACCGGGATGATCCGCACCACGCTCATGGCAGTGCCGAACCGGATCACCGTTCTTACCGCCAAGGCGACGATTCTCACCACGGTCGTCCTCGCCTCCGGGACGGCTGCCGTCCTGGCCTCCCTCCTCGCCGGCCGCTACATCCTGCCCGGCAACGGATTCACCGAGGCGCACGACTATGCCCCGCTCTCCCTGGCCGACGGCCCGACCCTGCGGGCGGCCGTGGGCTCGGTCCTCTACCTCGTCCTGATCGCCCTGATCGGCCTCGGCGTGGCGACGGCGGTACGGGACGCGGCGAGCGCTATCGGGATCGTGCTCGGGCTGCTCTACCTCTTCCCGGTAGTCACCCGGGTGGTCAACGACCCGGAGTGGCAGCGCCACCTCCAGCAGATCTCGCCCATGACCGCCGGACTCGCGGTCCAAGCCACCGTCCATCTGCACGAGTTGCCCATCGGCCCATGGGCCGGCCTGGGCGTGCTCGCCACGTGGGCCGCGGCCGCGCTGCTGGTCGGCAGCCTGCTGCTGCACAGGCGCGACGCGTAGCCGAATCGAGCCGTCCGCGAGGACGGTGGCTTCGGGCCCCAACGACTCTGGGAACGGACCGATAGCACCTATACGACGGCCACCCCTGCTCCCTGCACCGCTACCCCTTCAGGTAGCGGTGCAGGGAGGTCTTGGGGATGCCGGTCTTGGCGCTGATCTCCCCGTAGCTGGCGCCTTGACCTTGGAGCAGACGCGCGTACTCGATCTTGTCGGCTGGGTGGGCCACGGGCCGGCCGATGCGGCGGCCTGCCGCTTCGGCCACGGCGCGGGCGTGGGCGGCCCGTTCCGTGGTGAAGGTCCGCTCCATCTCGGCGAACAGGGCCAGTAGCAGGAAGGCGATACGGCCCATGCCTTCGTCGGCGGTGTTGATCGGCAGCGGGTCGGCCAGTGAATGCACCCCGATCTGCTTCTCGTTGAGATCGTGGACGAGGTTGAGGACTTCGCGCAGATTGCGGCCGAGCCGGTCCAGGGTGTGCACCACGATGGTGTCTCCAGGGCGGACGTAGGCGAGCAGGTCGGCCAGGCCGGGGCGCTCGACCGTGGCACCGCTCTTCTTGTCCACGTAGATCTGCTTCTCGGGGATGCCCACCTCGCCGAGGGAGTCGAGCTGGCGTTCCAGGCTCTGCTTGGTGGAGGAGACTCGGGCGTATCCGAGTTCGAGTCCGCCCGCAGGGCGGTTGTCGGTTCCCATGACGGCACACCGTACCGGAAGTTGGCTCCGTACGAGCCTTTCGGAACGATTCTTGTGGAACGACTTACGGAACGACGGCCGGAGTGATCTGCCCAGGACACATCTCTTCTGACGGAGCATCGGGAGTCATGTTCCACTTCCAAGGATGTGGAACACAGATGTCAGGCGAGATCGGTACGGCCGAGTTCGCGGGCGCTGGGCAGGAAGTCGGCGGGGACGCCGACATCGAGAAGGAAGGCGCGCTCTTGTTCGAACCAGTAGAGGGTGGGGCAGTTCCGGGTGAGCCGGGCCAGAAGTCGCCGCGCGGCATCCCGGTCCGTGCGGGCCGGGGCGAGCCCTGTCTCCCATCGGGCCATCTCCCCCGCCCAGGAGCCGCGGTGAGGCCGGTCGCCGGCGTAGACGTGCCGGTCGGGTGGCGGCTGCAGCGCGGAGGCAAGGCGGCCGTGGGCGATGATCGTCCGGGCGGCGGCCAGGTGCAGCGCGGTGCCGGCGGCATGCAGCATCGCCTCCTGGATGTCGGGCTTGAGGTTCTCGTACGGCCGCCAGATGTTCAGTCCGGCACGGTATTTGCGGCCGGTGGCTTGCCAGACGTGCTCCAGGACGGCCCGGCCGTGCCTGCCTCGGCCGCTCGTCGAGGAGAGGCTGACCTCATCCAGCAAGGACCGCAGCAGCCGGAACCACACCCCGGCGTGCACGGTGCGGCCCGGGAGGACGACCCGCCCGGTAGTGAGCCCTTCGTAGGTGTAGCGGTCCACGGTGGCCAGAGGTTCGACCAGCGGCGTCGGGACCGGACCCTTGTGGCCGAAGGCGACCGAACGGTGGACTTGCATGGCGTCCTCCAGGCGGCACCCGTGCTCGAAGCAGCCGGTTACCAGAGGCAGCCGCCACACCAGGGCCTTCCCTCGCTCGGGATCGGCGGCGCACACAGGGCAGTCCCGATATAGCCCCCAGTATCCCAGCCACGGCCCCGGCCAGCGCCGGAAAGGCGAGACCGTGTTGACGCCTGCCTTGCCGGGGGCCAGGAGCACGAGTTGTCCCGGACGTAGGCGTCGAACACCGGTTGGGTGTCCTCGATCGGCGCGATGAGCCCTTCGATCAGCCACGGCTCCCAGCCGGCCAGCGTCATCGCCCTCAGCCGGGCGATCTCGACGCCGGTGCGTTCGGCCAGCGCGGCGAGCATCGTCGCCGGCGGGTCGTAGTCGAGGTCATCCGGCACGGCTACGTCCACCAGGCCGAGGTTGCGAGTCAGCAGGTCCGCCACACGGATCTCGTACGGGCGAGCCAGTCTCTCCAGCCACGATGACAGCGACTCCAGGGGGCCGGGCTGCGGGTGCAGCGGCCAGCGCCGCACCGAGCTCACGTCAGCTCGCGCTCGAACAGCCGGCGTCGCTCACTGGGCCCGGCGTACGGGGCCAGCAGCAGGGTGCGCTGGTTGATGGCCTCCTCACCGGAGGTGATCGCGGCGAGGGCGGCGTCGGTGAGCAGGTGGGCCAGCTCTCCGATCGTGCCCTCGCTGCGGGTGAGCAGGTAGCCGGCCATCTCGGCGGTGGCGATCGGCGAGGGCCGGCGCAGCGGGAACGCCGCGGCGAAGCTGGCCAGCAGCGAGCAGGCGTCGGCGTCGCTCTCCCAGCGGGGCAGTGTCAGCGGGGCGAACCGGTTCTCCAGCTGGTCATCAGCCCGTATGGCCAGGTAGGCGTCCCGGGTGCCGACACCGACCAGCGGGATGCGCAACTCGTTGCCCAGGAACCGCAGCAGGTTCAAGAACTCCCGGCGTCTGTCGCCGCGGCCGCCGAGGATGTTGTGCAGCTCGTCGATCACCAGCATGCGCACCCCGGCCGACCGAAGCAGCCGTAGCGTCAACTGTTCCACGTCGGCCAGCCGGTGGTAGCGGGCCCGCAGTGGGGCGCCGAGCGCGGCCAGCAGCGCGGTGTAGAAGCGGATCACCGTCGGGTCGGAGGGCATCTGCATCGCCAGTACCGGGATCTCCTCGCGGTCCGGGTGCGAGATGGGCGGGTGGGTGCGGCGGAACTTCTCCACGATCATCGACTTGCCGTTGTTGGTCGGCCCGATCAGCAGCAGGTTCGGCATCCGCTGCTTGGACGGCCAGGCAAACAGCGTCTCCAGCCGCTCCAGGGCCTCGGCGGCGCGTGGATAGCCGATCCACCGGTCCGCCCGTACGTACCACAGCCGCTCGGTATCCGGCAGCCGCGCGATCTGCTGCGCGGCCGGGTGCAGGTGCGAGAGATCCCCGTCCTCGTTCACCACTGCTCGATCACCTCGAACGGCATGGCCACACTGTCCCCGTCCTGGTCGGCCGGTGGCTTGGGCGGGGGTGCCGACTTCTGCCGGAGCAGCGTCTCGGCGCGGCGCTGCCGGTCGCGTCGGGCCTTACGGGTGGCCACCGCGGCGGCATCGGTGATCTGGCGCATCTGCGCGACCATGGCGAACAGCGCGTCCTCGTCCACCTCGGCGCGGCCCAGCTCGCGCAGCCGTGTGACGGCCGCCTTCTGCTCCCACGCGCTGATCGGGGGCCGCGACAGCACCCGGTAGGGCACCTCCAGATAGTCGGTGCCGTCCGGGTCCAGGGCCCAGATCCGGCTGATATCCCGCGGGTCACGACGCAGGACGAACCGGCCGAGATCTTCGCGGCGGGCGATCCACGGCTTCAGCGCGTCGCTGTAGTACTGCACGTAGTCGATCACGAACCCCGACCGGGACAGGGTCCGGCGGACCACCGGCAGGAAGTCCACCAGGAAGGCGGTCTCATTGGTCACGGTCACCAACGCGGCCCCGGTGACCTTCTCCGCCCAGACCCCGGCCGGCGTGCGGCCCAGGGTCTCGTGCACCTGGCCGTGGTAGCAGGCCACCGCCAGCGCCAGCCACCGCTGAAGCTCCCGCACGGTCAGCGCGGCCGCCTTGTCGCTGTCGTAGGCGCCGCGCTCGGCGGTGCTGGAGAACGTGGTGCCCGGCAGCTCGTGCACCAGCTCCATCATCGTGCCGATCAGCCGCTCGACAATCCCGCCGAAGTGCGGCAGGCCCGGCGGCCGGTACCGCAAGCCGATACCGTGCTGCTCGCAACCCCGGCGCAGGGCCTCGCTCTTGAACTCGGCGGCGTTGTCCACGTACAGCCCGCCCGGCTTGCCGCTCATCGGCCAGACTGCCTCCGCCCCCAGCCGCTCCAGCCACGGCCGCTTGTCGCAGGCCGCGGTCGCCGGCATGGCGCTGGGCGCTGCGAGCCGGCTGGCGGACGAGCTGGCCGTGCTGGGCCCGAGCGTGGCCCCGCCGTTCTTCTCCCCCGCCGCCACGGCTGCCGAGCTGTCGGCGCTGCTGCGCCAGGAGCGGCTGGGTTTCACGGCAGAGCCGTACAACGGCCCCGGGCTGGGGCGGCTCATCTCCCTCGCCGCCCGTGAGTCCCTGGCGGACCGCGTCCGGCGTGTGGCCATGCTGGTGCACCACGTGGTGACAGCGGCGTACGAGAAGGCGATCCCCTTCCCCACGAAAGACGGACAGCATCCTCTGGAGTCTCTCGTTGTGGACAGCGTCGCGGTCCTCCAGCACCTACGTTTTACGGTGGACCTCCTGCTGATCGAAGACGTCGGCTCCGCTACGGGAACGTGACACGTGACGACCATCGCATACCAAGGCGAACCGGGCTCAAATTCGGCGGCCGCCACCCAGCATCTGTTTCCCGGTAGCGCGGAGTTGCCGTGCACAAGCTTCGAACAGGCGTTGGACGCGGTGACGCTCGGCGCCGCCGACCTGGCGGTGATCCCGGTGGACAACTCCGCCGCCGGACGGGTCGCGGACGTGCACCATCTGCTCCTGCAGTCGGGCCTGTTCGTGATCGGGGAGTACTTCCTCGCCATCCGCTTCGACCTCATGGGCGTCCCCGGCGCGACACTCGACAACGTCAAGTGCGTCCGTAGCCATGTGCACGCGCTCGGGCAGTGCCGGAAGGTACTGCGTGAGGGCAACTGGCGCACCCTTGTCAGCGACGACACGGCGGGCGCTGCCCGCGAGGTGGCGGAGCTGGGCGACGTCCGGCACGCTGCGCTCGCCCCACCCGCCGCGGCCCGGCACTACGGTCTGGAGGTGCTGCGGGCGGGTGTCGAGGACGACTCGGACAACACCACGCGGTTCGTCGTTCTCTCCCGCGAGGCCGCCTTCGCGCCCGTCACGGACGAGCCGACGATGACGAGTCTGTTCTTCGCGGTACGCAACATCCCCAGCGCCCTCTACAAGGCGCTCGGCGGTTTCGCCAGCAGCGCGGTCAACCTCACCAAGATCGAGAGCTACCAGATGGGTGCCGGTCTCAACCCGAGCTGCTTCTACGTCGAGATCGAGGCTCACCCCGACCAGTCCCACGTCGCGCTCGCCCTGGAGGAACTGCGCTTCTTCTCCAGCGAGGTGCGGATCCTCGGCGTGTACCCGGCCCACCCGCACCGCCTGCGGGAACGCATGGGCTGACCCCCACGACCCCGTGTCGACGGCCACCCCGGAAAGGGCGGCCGTCGTCGCGTCTCGGCGCCGGTCCCGTCACCGGCTTCCGGGCGTTCAGCTCTTCACGCTGTGCTGGCGTGCCCGGTAGGCGGCGGCCTTGACCCTGTTGCCGCAGGTCTTCATGGCGCACCATTCCCGTCGGTGGCCACGCGAGCGGTCGAGGTAGACCTGGGTGCACTCGGGGCGGGTGCACTCGCGCAGCAGCGCCCCCTCGTCGCCACCGAGGATCTCGACCGTCTCACGGGCGAGAGCCGCGAGCCCCTGCGAGACCGAGCCGGTGCGTGTCGTGCCGTCGGGACCGAGTCTCAGCGTCACGGGCAGGCCCGACGCCTGAAGGTTCACCTCGGCAACCGCCTCGGCAGGCAGTGGCTGGTCCTCCAGGCGTGCTGCGACCAGGTCGTAGATCGCTTCGCGCAGCTCGAGGGCGATGGTGAGATCGGCCTCGTTGGCGCCGGGCGCCAGATCGAGCATTCCGGACTCCACGAACCAGTCGTCGAGCAGCTCAGGGGTGGCGAGCTTCTCCATCGGCGCGGCGTTGCGTCGCGCGCGCAGCGTGCCGACGAAGTCGAGGGGGAGCGTCCCACAGGGAAAGGCATGATTCACGTAACCATACTGACTGGTGACTCGCAAAGATGCAACACCCCGGCGCGCGATCGACGCACAGAATCACCCGCTCGATTGGTTACGGAGCCGTGCAAGGTCTGTCCGGAACCGCCGATCACCGCGACGCACAGATCCGCCACGCCCTGACCCGGCTGATCCACTGGGCCAAGCAGGCCGGTGTCGCCGCGATCGGCATCGAAGACCTCGACCTCACCACCGAGAAGACCCGGGAGAAGCAGGGCCGCAAGAAGCGGTTCCGGCGGCTCATCTCCGGCATCCCGACCGGGAAACTCAAGACCCGGCTGGTGTCGATGGCCACCGAACACGGCCTGAGCATCGTCGCGGTCAACCCCCGCCTACACCTCCCAGTGGGGTGGCCAGCACTGGCAGAAGCCGCTGGTCACCCCACGCCGAAAGGAGTCTCGTCACGATGCCGCGGGCATCACGATCGGACGACGCCCTCTCGGACACCCGATCCGGGATGGGGTATCCCCTGCTCGAACGGAGTTGAGAGCTTGGGGGAGGACGGCACCGCCCCCACACGACCGGAGTGATCGTGCGGGGCATCGGACCGCCCAGGCCGGACCGAGCACCCGAGGACATGAGGGCACCCGCCCACCCGCAATGGACCGGCCCCCTGGAGAGCCGTCACCGAACGGGACGCGAAAGCGGGAACCCAGTGCATCCAACACCGTTCGGGATGCGCCCAGTACACAGCAGTGGGTCCAGGACTCACTCATGCGCCCTGGATAGGAACAATTCAACGTGATCCGTCAGCACAGGCCTACGACTCGGCGCGCTCCTCGCGGTGCTTGATGAGGATGTCCAGCATCCGGTCGAACTCGCTGTCGCTCATCTTGTGGATGAGGTGCATCGCGATGAACATGCCGTCGTGGTAAGGAAGTTGCCAATCCGGTGACACGCCTGCCTCGGCCAGGTCGGGCTCCGGTACAGACACGCTGTCGGACCGAGGCACAGCAACGGCCTCGGCCGACTCGCCGCTCCCCCTTGGCGTGGTAGCACCTGTAAGTTGGGCGTCCTCAACCTGTGCCACAGGAGTGGAGAGAACGGGCGTGGGCCGACTCTCAGCCTCATCCAGGCGAGCGGACGGCACGATCGCCTGAGTGCCGGATACCTCGGGCACTGCGGATTCCACAGTCGACCGCGGCCCTGCAGCGTCTTTCGGCTTCGCAACTCCCGTCGATACCACGGCAGATGCCTGCCGTTCCACTTCCTTACGGGCGCGTTCGGCTTTGAGCTGCTCAAGGGCTGTTCCCTGCCGGTCCTGGGGTTCCTTGGCCACGGCGCGCAGGAGCTCAACGGGCTCCTCGCCAACGACCGCCTGTAGTTCAGGAGTCAGGTTCAACAAGGCCAGGCGCTGCGATACCCAGCCCTGAGACTTCCTCAGCCGCTTCGCGAGCTTGACCTGTGACCCATGAAGGGCGAGCAACCGCTGCAAGGCACGAGCTTCATCCAGCGGGTCCAGGTCTTTACGGTGAATGTTGGCGACAAGCGCCGACTCGAGGATGGCTTCGCCGTCGCTGCCTTGGGCGTCGTCGACCATGACGCCGAGGTGTGTGAGGCCGGCCTCTCGGGCAGCAGCCAGACGACTGCTGCCATCGACGACGACGTGGGTCGTGTTGGGCTCCAGATCCCCTTCCCGTTCGGGATTGGCCTTGATGTAGGCATCACGGTTCATGACGGTGATGGCCTGCTTCTGGCCGTGCTCCTGGAGGCTGCCCGCCAGTTCGGTGAGATCACCGAGTGCGGAACGGGGATTGTCGGGATTGGGACTGATACGAGAGACAGGAAGTCGAGTCGGAGGAGCAACGCCTTCCGTGGGCACGCCGGTAGCGGTGCCGATTGCGGCACGTCGGGCGCTGACGGGCCGGGCACTGCCTCCGAAGCGTCCAGATCCGAGCTGGTCGGCCTTGCTCACGAAATCTCCCGAGCCAGCGCACGCATGCCGACAGCCTGCTGCGAGGCGGGGGCGTAACTCAGCAGGGGCTGCTTCATGCGCACTGCTTCTTTCTGTTCCTTCAGGTCAGTGATGAGACCGACCACGCGTGGATCCTTTATGTCGATCCATCCCTGCAAGGAAGATGTGGCGATGTATCCGCGTCGGCCGTCGTAGAGGTTGACGACGATGCCCAGGTAGTCGATGTCGAGTCCGAGGTCGTTGCGGAGGTCCTCGATCTGATTGGTCAGGAGGTCGTAGGCGTCCGCGGAACTGTCCTCGGCCTGGACGACGATGAGGGCGCCGGATTGGCCAGGTCGCTCACCGTCGCGGCGGCGGCCGTAGTAGGCGGCGGCGTCCATGCTGAGGCCAAGACTGGGTGGACAGTCGACCAGGATGACGTCGTAGTCAACCTCAAGTGGCATCAGCGCCCGCTCGAGGGCTGCTTCGCGAGCGCGTACAGCGGAGAGGCGTACGTCGAGGAGGAACGCGTCATGGCAGGCGGGCAGCAGGTGCAGTCGTCCACCGAAGTGCTCGTCCTCGATGGAGACGATCAGGTCCCTGAGCTCTCCCTTGGGATCGCCCGCCATGTGGTTGGTGAGGCTGTCGCCGTTCATGGGCAGCGGTGCGGCGCCCAGTTGATTGGTGAGATGGCATTGCGGGTCGAAGTCGACCAGCAGGACGCGCAGCCCGAGCCCTGGAAGCTTCTCGATGTCGAGTGGGCCGTTGCCGGACTCCGCTGCACCGCCTTCCGTCCTGCCGGCGCGAAGGGCGGTAGCCAAGGCTTTGGCCACTCGGACGGGATACAGCCTGTTGGAGTCTTCCGACAGCGCCTCCCCCACACCGGCACTGATGGCGGTCTTCCCGACGCCGCCCTTCTGGTTGCAGACCACGATCCGCCGAGTGACGTCGGGCCGCTGCACATCCGGAGCCGGATTGGTATCGAGCCAGAGCTGGACGGACTGGGCAAGCCCCTGGATGAGGGAGACCTTGCGGTCCTCCGTGATGCTCCGGAACTCCTCCCACTGCCCAGGAGGAAGGAAGGTGGAGAAGGACTCGGCTCCGGCCGTGTCGACCGAGGCAGTCCCTGAGGCAAGGCTGCACCAGGCGGAGATCCCCTGCTCCACTGCGGCCTGGATCTCGATGCCGAGTTGGGCGGTTCTGACTTTGAGATTCTGCCGGAGCCATCCCGGCAGCTTGGAGACGACCTTTGCCCGGTCGCTCGAGGTGGCTGGCATATGCATGACGCTACCTTACTAACGCCCTAGATCATCTGCTGCACCGGCACGTTAGTTAGCACGACTTGGTGATGCGCCGGCGCTCCTATCCCGATTACGGCGCAAGATTTCTTCCGCTCGGCGGCAGGACAGCCGTGCGCGGCCGGTGGTCGGGGAGGTGTCCAGGTCGTGGTGTGTCCACCCATCAATCTCGGCGATGGGTGGACGGCACGTTTCCGCACCTCGGCCGCGGGTGAGCTGAGGCCTTTCGCCAAGAGTGCCGGCCCGTCCACGCCACGACAGGCAACTGTCGGCCCTCACGGGTATAGTTCGTGACGTACCTCGTACTCAGGCACAAGGGCCCCGCCAGAAGCTGGTGGGGCCCTTGTTTCGCCTCATGCGACCTGGAGGTTCGGTCGGCCCTCGCTGGGTGGGGCTGAGACGTACGAAGGCAGCTTGAGGTTCGGGAGCTCGCCTGCCTTGATGGCCTGCAGGGTGTGCCTGAACGCCGCTTCCATGTCGTCGTGGCTCTTGTACTTCGCGGCGAGTGGGTGGAGCCGGTAGCTGTTACCTCCTCGCCCGTCGCTGGAAGGGCGCAGGACGATGTGGAGATCACACAGTGGCGCCATCAGGAGGCTGACAGCCTGTGGCGTGATCTTGTACTCCTTTGCCATGTCCTTCTGACGTACGGGCAGGTGCCCTCCGAACTCGGAGCGGAATACCAGGTAACTGAGGAACTTCACTGCTGCTCCGGAAACCGGTACGGCCCAGATCCGGTCGGAAACGATCGGGGACAAGACCTCAGCCATCAGGCCACCTTCCTCGTTGTCGGCTGCCAGGGTACGTGCGCGGGGTCAGCCGGTTCTCTTCTGTCTGGTGTAAGTGTCCTGCCCGAAGTCGAACTCTTCCTGATGCGGCTGGTCGGGGCCGATGTCATGAGGGAAGGCAGTGGGGTCGTGGTCGTGCTCGGAGGCGATTTCCGCGAGCACCTCGTGCTGGGCGTTGCTGTTGCCCTGGAACCACAGGGTGACGTTGAGCCGGATCTTGCCGTTGCCGGCCTTCTCGACCCACTTGTAGCCGCACAGGGCCCCGATGGCGCGGTTCACCGTGGACCGGGTGATCTTCTTGCCGCCCTTCTTCTCGGCGAGCTTGTTCAGTCCATCGGTGATCTCCTGTTGCGTGTACTGGGCGATTCCGGTGCCCGGGACCTGCCCCCCGGCCACGAAGAGGAAGACGCACAGCTGCGACTTCGTGATGGAGTTGGCCACGGCCAGCTGAGCCAGGAGCTGGGTGAACCAGTTGCTCGCCAGGCTGTACCCGGCATTGCCCGCCATGGTGTGTACGGCGCGCGCGTCGTTCTCGAACTCGAACGTCACACCCTTCAGCTTGCGGCGGCTGCGGGGGTCGGCAGTCTGAGCTGCTTCACCCAACTGCCTCCCGAGGACGCTGAGGATGTCGTCGTAGGCGGCGTCGTCAGGCGCGTGGGATGGAACGGCTCGTGGCCCGCCCGGACGACGCCGGGCCGGCTGCTCAGATGGCACAAGACCTCCTTAGTACTCAGGCGTGGCAGACACTATCCGCAAAATCAACGGGGACTTGTCTTTTGGAGCACCGGCGCGCCTTCGGACGTCGCATGTACGGCTCCTGCGATCAGGCTGCGCAGAAAGTCAAGTCAGGCTTGATTTAACTGATGCACGGGATCGGATAGTCAAGCGTCACTTGATTTCATGTGTCGCATAGGGCGCACACTCTTCGAACCCGGCATAGCAGCGCCGCCACGTCGCCCCCCACCCCTCCACCTCTCTGACCAGGGGGGACGTCACCTCCGCCGCGAAACCCAACAGATCAAGCCCTGCTTGATTTCTCGGAACGAATGTGACGGCCAGGTTGACATCTCCGCATACGAAATGTGCTCTGACGGACACCATGGATCCGATAAAAATGCAGGTCAGGGCGGGTTTTCGCGTTCGGGCCTCTTATACAAGAACCGCCGCGCTCGGTCTCCACCTGACAAGAGACTGGCCGGACGCTCCCTTTGCGCCGCAGCCAAGTCGAACCGCGTCTGAAACCTGTGCCACCGAAAGGGAGTTGTGTCAACGCGTCATTGTTACGACGGCGATCAGTGGTCACTTGCACCACGGCAATGCTCAGCCGAGGCACTTGGTCTTTCCTCACCGTCGGCCGGTCGGCAGCGCAGGGACAGGCTCAGCCGCCCCTGCGGGGCACCGCAAGCCCGCCAGGGCTGAGGAGCTGCCGCACCTGGCGGACTACTGATCTCCGCAGCTATGTACCACAGTGAGCGGCCACCGAAGGAACGGACCTGGCCGCGGGTCATGCGGACGGCAGCCGGGGTCATCGCTTGAACAACGATGCGAGCGGCGAGGGTGGCCGATCGGCCATGGCCGGCCGCTCGACGCAGCAAGGCACGCAGAACGGCATCGGTCAGCTCGTGTGCTGGTCAACGAGCGCGGCGACGCATTCCTCGGCGGTCTCCTTGCTCTGCGCCGTCCGGGACTTTCCGCCGGGTATGAGCAGACAGGAGGCGAGTCCGGCGACGGCCACACCGGCGAGCAGCAGGAACGCCTCGGTGGCCCGTCGGCCGGCGGACGGGTGCTCCGAGACTCCTCTCCGGCACCGTGTCTCCTCAGCCTGCCCGTGATCGACGACACCTCAGACGCAAGTGTCTGAGGGCGGGGCCCGGTTATCGGGTCTCCCGGCCCTCGCCTGGAGGGGTCTGCAACATCTTGGCGTGCTGGGCGAGCCACAGCTCGTTCAGGCGCTGTCCCCACGCGCGGGACAACGTGTCGACCGCCTTGGGAGCGCCGGCACGGACCGCGTGCTCGGCCACCACCTGCGTGCCGCCCTCGACCTCGGTGAGCAGCCACGCCTGGTACAGCTGTACACCGGCACCGATTCCCAGCCAGCCGAGCCGGCGGGGCGGTACATGCTCCCCCACAAAGACCTCGAACCGGTATCCGGCCCAGTGCACGTCAAAGGTCTGGGTGAAGGTGTCGGTGCTCACTTCCTCGCACTCCGGAACCCAACTCGTCCAGCTCGCCACGTCGGTGAGCAGGTGGAAGATCCGTTCCGGCGGACCGGGCACGACGGCCTGCGCCCGGTGGAAGCTGTGGGCGTTCTCGGGTGAGAAACCGGATGGCCAGTGGATCTCCGGATGGCTGTCCGAGGGGTCGTGCATTCGACTTCTCTTTCGCGCTGCTGTTCGACTTCAGGTACGGCTGCCGACGGCGTCGGTGGCACGACAGCCAAGGGGCGTTCCTCCGCTCAGTGTGCTGGTGGAGACACCATCTTGCATACGTCATATGACTGTGCGGCCGTCGGGTCCTCTCAGCCGGTGTCCCCTCAGCCGACGCCCTCCAGGTCGAGAGCGGCCAGGGCGTCGCGCAGCGCGGCTCGTGAGTTGATGCCGAGCTTGGGGTAGATCTGGTACAGGTGAGTGCCGATGGTCCGGTGCGACAGGAACAGCCGCTCGGCGATCTGCTTGTTGGTCAGGCCGGTGGCCGCCAGCGTCGCGATCTCCCGCTCCTGGGCGGTCAGCGGGCCCTTTCCCGGCTGTGCGAGGGCCGCCGCCCCGTGGCCGCTCGCGCGGAGTTCGGCCGTGGCACGTGTCACCCACGGTGTGGCCCCGAGCTCCTCGAACGCCGTCAATGCCTGGACCAGCTGCTCGCGGGCTTCCCTGGTCACGCGCCGGCGCCGCAGGCGTTCTCCGTAGAAGAGGCGTACCCGTGCCACGTCGAAGGGCCAGTCCCCGGGCTCGGCCAGGGACAGTGCCTGGTCGAAGAGGGCGAAGGCGTCATCGCTGGGTGTGGTCAGGGCCTGGCAGGCCAGCACAAGCATGTGGAGGCGCAGCGAGAGCTCGGCCATCACGGATTCCCGCATGGCCGCCGCGTGTGCGGCGGCTTCGGCGGCCCGCCCGGTTCTGACGGCGGCCTCCACCAGGTCCAGCGCGCCGGCCATGGCCTGCGGAAGGTACGGCGCGAGGGTTCCGGGCGGGCTCAGTGCGGCGGCATGCCGGTAGGCGGCCTCGAAGTCGCCGCTGCCGAGCGCGGCCAGCCCGCCGGCATGCCAGGCCAGGACCCGGGCCCCGTGGGCGCCGCGGGGGACGGCCCAGCTGACGATCTCCTCGGACAGGGCAGTGCTCGTCTCCGTGTCGCCCCGGGCCGCGGCCACGAGCGCCTGCACGAACTGGAGCTTGCAGGCAAAGAAGGGGTAGTCGTACTCCTCGCACAGGACGAGCCCCTCTCCGGCCAGTTCCACGGCTTCGTCCCAGCGGCCCGCGTAGTAGTAATCCAGGCTCAGGTGCACCAGCGCGGCCAGATGTCTGCTCACGGGCGCGGTACCCGCGCGGCCCTGGTCGACCAGGTGGAGGGACGCCTTCCGCGAGGCCGTCAGCCGTTCCGTGTACACCAAGCAGGTGCTGATGCGGATGACGCGGGTCGGGTCCTGGCCGATGTCGGCCAGCAGTGCGTCGAGGACGCCCAGCGCCCGGTGCCCGGTGCGGGCCGGGTCGGCGAAGGTCTGCGCGCACGCCCACAGCAGGTCGGGTGCTTGCGGGGTCAGCCGCTCCAGCGCTCGGAACAGCGGCGGCCACTTCTGTGGATCACCACTGAACCAGCACAGTGAGATCAGGGTGAACAGGGCTTCGATGAGGGCGTCGTCGGATGCGTCGTAGCGGTGCCCTCCGGCCTCGATCGCGCCGACCAGCAGTCGGTGCGCGGTGTTGATGTCACCGTCCTTGTTGATCAGGAGGAGGGCGGATGCCGCTGCCGCGTGCAGCGACTCCTGGACGGTAGGGTCGGCCCGTCTGGCCCCGGCCAGCAGGCGCGAGGCATCCGCCAGTTCGCCGCTGACGTCGGTGCCGATGTAGGCGGCCTCCGCCAGGCGGCGGCTTTCGTCGGCCGGCACCGGGCTGAGCCCCGCGGCGCGGGTGAGCGCCGCCACCGCGCCCAGGGCATCCCCGCGCCTCAGGCGCAGCCGGGCGGCCTGTTCCAGGAGGTCGGCTACCGTCTCGTCCGGGCCCAGCGCCGCCTCTCCGAGGTGCCACGCGCGGCGCTCGGGCTGGTCGGTGAGCGCGGCGGCGAGCGCCTGGTGCGCCCTGCGGCGGTCGGCTGCCGTCGCCGTCACCACCACTGCGGAACCGATCAGCGGATGCCGGAAGGACAGCCGCCGGGACGGGCCCGAGATCGCGACCAGCCGGTCGCGCTCCGCGGACTCGAGCATGTCGATGACAGGACGGCCGGCCGCGGCCGCCTCGAGCACGGTGAGGTCGCCGGTGCCCTCCAACGCCGCGATCAGCAGCAGCTCCCGGCTCGGAGCCGGCAGATCGGCCACCCGGGAGACGAACAGTTGCTGGAGGCGCTCGCTGAGGGGCAGTACCGGAGGCACCGCCACCTGTGCCGTGCGCTGTTCGTTGTCCAGGGCGGCGGGCAGCTCCGCGAGCGCGAGCGGGTTTCCGTGTGCCTCCGCCGCGATCCGGCGTCGCACGGCGCGGGACATTCCGGGGTGGGTGTGGGCGAGCAGTTCGGACGACGACCTGTCGTCCAGCGGTTGCAGCCGGTGTTCGGTGAGGCCGCTCGCCTCGAAGAAGCCGTCGGAGGTGACGCGGGAGGCCGCGAGGAAGCTGATGCGGCTGCCGATGAGCCGCCGGGCCACGAAGCCCAGTACCGACGTGGTGGCGCGGTCCAGCCACGGCAAGTCGTCGATGACGACCAGCAGCGGAGTGTCGGCGGCGATCTGACGCAGCAGCAGCAGGGCCGCGGTGGACGTCAGAAGGCGGTTGGGAGGGGGACCGCTGCCGATGCCCACCGCGACGCGCAGGGCATCGCGGTGGCTGGGGTCCAGCCGGTCGAAGGAGTCGAACAGTGGTACGAGTAGTTGGTTGAGTCCGGCGTAGCTGATGTCCGCCTCGAACTGCACCCCGCTCGCCCGCAGCACGCGCGTGCCCTCGCGCCGTGCTTCCGCCGCCACCGCGTCGAGCAGCGCGGTCTTGCCTATGCCGGCCTCGCCGGACAGCAGCAGGGCCGCTCCGTGAATGGCGGAACCGTTGAAGTGGGACCGTATGAACTCCAGGTCCTTGTCCCGCCCGATCAGTCGCGCTGAGGCAGGACGGGCCGGGCGGTCCAGGTCGTTCATCGGGCTGCTGTCTCCAAGGGCTGAGATGAAACCGAGCTGCGGTGCTGTCCATCGAATCGAGTCATGTCAACACTTGGCTCTGTAGCGTACGGAATCATCCGTCTCAGCGTACGGTCCACCCCCTGCGGACCGAGCCGGTGCCGATGGCGACACGTACCGCTCCGGGGGCCGGCGGTTCGGTCGGTTCGATCCCGCGCCGGGTGTCGAGGAAGTGGTTGGCCGCGTGGGCGTTGTGGCGCAGGTAGTCCAGCAGACGTGTCTCGGCGGCGGAGCGGTCGTCCTGTTCCTGCTCGGCAAGTTCGGTGCCGTAGGCCCGCACCAGGTCGTGCAGCATGTACCGCCCGTCGGCGTCCCGCGACAGCAGGCTGGCCGAGGTCAGTTCGCCCAGGTGCCGGCGGGCCACCGTCATCTCCGCGCCCGCCAGCGAGGCGGCGGCCTCGGCGGACACGACCGCCCCGGGGTGGAGGGCCAGATACCGGAAGAAGCGTGCCGTGTCAGGTGTCAGGGCCCGGTACGACCAGGAGAAGACGGCACGGACGTCGGCCCGCCGGTCACCGGCCGACAGGGTGTCCAGCCGGGCCTCGGCCAGTTCGCGGGCGGCGAGACGCAACGGCATCCGCGGTTCCGCACTCAGCTGCGCTCCGACGACGGCGATCGCCAGCGGCAGGTGTCCGCACAGCTCGACCAGACGGGCGGCGTCCTCGGGCTCCGCCCGGCACCGGTCCGCACCGATCCTGGCGGCGAGCGCGGCGACAGCCTCCGGCTGTGTCCACACGTCCAGACTGATCAGCGAGGCGCCCTCGGTCGTGGCCAGAGCGGACAGCCGGCAGCGTGAGGTGAGGATCGTCAGGCACCCGGGGGCGGCGGGCAGCAGCGGCCTGGCCTGGTCCGCGTCCCGCGCGTTGTCGAGTACGACGATGAGCTGACGGGACGCGGCCTGCTCACGGAACAGGGCGCTGCGTTCCTCGGTGCCGCGCGGTATGTCGCTGCTGGGCACCCCGAGCGCGCCGAGAAACCCGGCCAGGGCCTCGCCGGGGTCCAGGGGCCGTCCGGAGTTCTCGAACCCACGCAGGTTCACATACAGCTGACCGTCGGGGAAATGTTCCGCCACCCGGTGGGCCCAGTGCACCGCCAGGGTGGTCTTGCCCACACCTGCCATCCCGCCGACCGCGGCGATGACGACCTGTCCGCACCGCGCGGCGACCTGCGAGGTGATTGTGTGGACGGCCGTCAGCGCCTCCTCGCGGCCGCGGAAGACGGCCAGATCGGGCGGCAGTTGCCGGGGCACCTGCCTGGCGGACCGCGTGGACGCCCCCACGAGGCGCCGCCGTTCGTCCTCGTCCAGTCCCAGGGCGTCCATCAGCTCGCGCAGAGTCGCCTGCCGCGGCAGGCTGTGACCACGTTCCATGTCGCTGATGGCCCGCACACTCACGCCGGACACCTCGGCAAGGCGCTCCAACGTGAACAGCGCACGTTGCCGCGCCTCGCGCAGCAGCCGACCGAAGGTCTTCTCGTCCATCCCCACCCACCCCGCCGGGCCGCGTGCCGACACGTCTGTGGGAGCCCGCGCCGCTGCTTCGGAAACGGCGTCAAGGTAACAGTTCTGGATTGAGCGTTAAAAAGCCATCTCGCATGGTGAATTCGTGACGGAAAAAGGCGCGAGATGCGAACGTCAGGCAAGGCGCTCTCCCGGCGGCAGACATACTTGTCTTTCCAGGTCCTGTCCTCCTCCCCCAGTGGTGGGAGAAGATCACCGTCGCTCCCTTGCACAGGCCGAGAGACAGCATGGACGCGCGCAGTGTCCTCGTCTTCGTGTCTTAGTCGACGCCTTCGGCCTCGTACGCCCCCGAGCACTTGCTGATCCTCGGCAGCTTCAGCACGTCAGTCACCTTGCTCTCGACCCGCTCACCGTCCAGCGCGCGGTCCAGGTCGACTTGGAGGACCTCGCCCTGGTCTGCGTCGCACACCGGGCGCTGTGCCGAGAAGAAGTCGCAGCCCTGGATGTCCGTGACCGGCCGGTCGAGCGTGCTCTCCCCCGCCTGCGGAAGGTCGCCGCCGTCCGAGGGGGTGGACTTTTTACCGGGTCGCCGTGGCGGGCGAGCGCGGCGCGAAATCGGACGACGGGGAAAAGGGCGTGGTCGATGCCAAGGGCGGTACCCGGAGCCCGGCGTCGCCGAGGCCGGCGCAACGATCTCACCGGCGCCGGACATGCAGGAGCAATGAGCCGCGACCACGCCAGCGCCGAGGAGCGCCTCTGCTGCCTCCGTGCCGAGCGCGTCGACCCGATTCGGGGATGTGGCGGGCGGCCTCGTAGGGCCCCATGTTGGTGCCCTACACGAAGGTGGTGATGACGTACCGGCCGAAGGGGTCCTTCAGCTTCGGCTCGTTGCCGGAGGCGGGCCCGAAGCGACGCCACCCATCCACCCAATACGCCGTGCGGGAGATGATTCCGAGCAGTGAGCGCTCCGGTGTGAAGAAGAGATGCAGCTCATGCGCGGTGATCAGCCGCTTGAACCGGGTGTGAGTAGTTGAGGTACAGGAAATCCCGGCGAGAATGATCATGGTCGTCTAGCACACGCGATCGGCCTGGTGCGGGGGTTCGGAGGAAGATCCTCGATCGCTGCCGGGGCATGGCTACCGTCCGCCGCATGCCGGTGGAATTTTTAACTGATGAGCAGGCCGAGGCGTACGGGACGTTCACCGAGGTGCCCACCCGCCCGGAACTGGAGCGGTTCTTCTTCCTCGACGATGACGACCGCGACCTGATCGCCCTGCGGCGTATGGACGCACATCGCCTGGGCATGGCCTTGCAGATCTGGTGTGTTAACTGCACCAGTGCCTCCGATCATGGAGCGAGATGATCTCCGCCTGCAAGGAAGAGTGTGTTGCAAGACCTGCATCGCCAGCTGATCGAGGGCCGGGCCGATGTGCCGCGCGTCGGCTCGGTCATCGAGCTGGAATCCATACCTCGGTACACCGTTCTCGACGCTGACGGGGCCGCCGTCGCCCCCGTCCTTCCGTACCTCCGCGGCCTGATCCTGGACGACAACCGGCCGCTGACCGCCAAGAGTTACGCGTACGATCTGCTGCGCTGGTACCGGCTGTTGTGGTTCCTCGGCATCCCCTGGGAGCGGGCGACGGAGGCAGAAGCGTCCGCGTTGGTCGGATGGCTCCGGGTCGCCCCGAATCCGCAGCGCCGCCGACAGAACCCGAACGCACCGCAGCCCGGCTCGGTGAACCCCCGCACGGGCAAGCCGTACCTGAAGGCTGGCTACGCCCCCAGCACGATCAACCACTGTCTGACCGTGGTCAGCAGCTTCTACGCCTACCACCGGCATTACGGCCGGGGCCCGCTCGTCAACCCGGTTCCGGAGTCACGGGCACAGCGCCGGGCCCTCGCTCACCGGGCCCCGGACAGCGCAGTCCCTCAATTCCGGCGGGCCAGACTCCGCCAGCGGGTCCGGCGGACCGATCCCCGCTCGATTCCCGACTCGATGTGGGACGAGTTCTTCGGGGCGATGACCTGCGACCGTGACCGGGCCGCGGTCCTGCTCTATGTCTCCAGTGGCTCCCGCGCCAGCGAACTCCTCGGGGTCACCCCGGGAGACATCGACTGGGCCAAGCAACTGATCTGGGTGATCACCAAGGGGACCGACGACCGCGAGGCAGTCCCGGCCAGCCCGCAGGCGCTGACGGTCCTGGCCGCATATCTCGACCACATCGGGCTGCCGTCGGCCGACGAGCCGGTTCTCCGCACCCGCCGAGGCCCGGACCGGCCGCTGACCTACTGGGCGATGCGGCGCGTGATCCAGCGCGCGAACGAGAGACTCGGCACGAACTGGACCCTGCACGACCTGCGCCACACCGCCGCGACTCGGATGGCGAACGACCCCAACCTCACCCTCGCCCAGGTCCGCGCGATCATGCGGCACACCGACCTGGCCACCACCGGCCGCTACCTCAATGCCCGAGTCGAGGACCTTTTCGACGCCCTGCAGGCCCATTACAACCGCCCGCGGGTGCAACGGAGCTTCGCCGCTGGTTACGACCCCGACGACGTCAAGGCGGTGTTCGGTGCCTAACCGCACGACGGTAGAGACCTACACGGTCCGCAACCGGCGCCAGAACTACGACTCGGCGCCCAGTCAGACGGAGCCGAGAAGGTTCACCAGCGCATCACTGAAGGCGGCCCCAGCTCCCCGGCCCGCGAAGCCTCCGGCCCCGTTCGGGGACCTGTCGCAGGCCAGCATCGACGATCTGTGCGGGCTTGCCCGTCACGCGTGGCCGAACCAGGGGCGCTCACTGGTGGAGAAACGCACGGCCGGCATCCGGATGCTCTTCGGGCACCTGGAGTCGCTGTCGGGGCAGACCTGGCAGGAGCGCTGGGAGGCCAGCGGGTTCAACGAGGAGAACGCCCTCTCGGTCAATGTCCTGGGACGGCCAGGGGTCGGCTACGACGGCAGCAACATGGTCTCGGCGCTGAAGATGGCCTTCGCCGCCCGGATCATCCAGCCCTCGCTCTCTGGGTTCCGGGCGAACAAGTTCTCCGACTACGCCGAGCCGTTCCGGAAGATCCAGCAGGACCCCCGGCTGGACGAGTTCTTCAAGACGGTCGACGCTCAAGAGCGGCTCACGACGATGCACCGGCAGCGGGCGAAGTTCGATCTGACCTGCGCGCTCACGACGCAGGGCATCAACCTGGAGGACCTGACCCCGCCGGCTTTGCTGCACTACTCGCTGGAGAACAAGCGTCTGGGGCTGACGCCCGGCGCGACCAAGAGGACCACGCGTTTCGCGGCTCTGGGCGCCTGGGAGATCCTGCACAGGATGGGGCACTTCCCTCCTGGGACGGCCCCGACCCTGAGGACGTTCATCTATGACGGTCAGCGAAGCGTCGAGGAACTCGTCGACCGCTACAACATCAAGAACGCCGCGGTCCGGCAGCTCCTGATCGACTATCTGGCCCGGCGCAAGGCCGACACCGACTACATCACCCTCGAAGGTCTCGCCCGCCAGCTGGCCAGCCTGTTCTGGGCCGTCATCGAGGAACTCAACCCCGAGCAGAAGGACCTGCATCTCGGCCAGGAGCTTTACGACCAGTGGCGGGCCGAGATCCAGTACTGGCGGAAGAACGGCAAGGCCGACCGGACCCGGCTGCGAAAAGACGCTGCCTCTGTGCTGCTGGCCGTCCGCTGCCTCTACGTTGACCTTCACAGTTGGGCCGTCGCCGAACCGGAGCGGTGGGCTCAGTGGGTGGCTCCCTGCCCGATCCTGCCGCGAGATCTCAAGGGGTTCGGCAAGCGGCGCCGCGAGATCAACCGGCGGATGGCCGACCGCACCCGCGCTCGCCAGCCTCTGTTGCCGGTCCTCGTCCGACATGTTGAGGAACGTTACGAGCGCCTGGTGGACCTGCTGGAGGCTGCCCGTCCCGTCCCTCTTGGCGAGCCGTTCGAACACCAGGAGCGTCGTTACAGCCGCACGGATTCCCGCGAGGACCGCCGCCGGGCCAAGACCCTGGCCGAGCCGTCCGTCCGGATCATCGACCACAGCACCGGCGAGATGATCAACGTGACCATAGCGGAGGAGTCCGCGTTCTGGGAGTGGGTGGCAGTTGAGATCCTGCGGCACAGCGGCATCCGGGTCGAAGAGCTCGTTGAACTGACCCACCTCAGCATTCGCCAATACGAACGGCCCAACGGCGAGGTCATCGCTCTCCTGGTCGTCGCCCCGTCGAAGAGTGAACGCGAGCGGGTTATCCCGATGTCCGCCGAGCTGTTCCATGCCATCGCGCAGATCATCCGCCGCCAGACCCGCAACGGCCAGGCCATTTCCCTCGTGACCCGATATGACTCGCACGAGAAGCTCTGGTCAGAACCTATGCCGTTTCTGTTCCAGCGTCAGCTGGGGACTGTCCGCAATGTCATCGCCCCGCACACGATCCTCAACATGCTCGCGCGCAGCTGCGAGGAGATCGCCGAGAGCGCCCCGGCGTTCGCCGGCACCAAGTTCACGCCGCACGACTTCCGTCGGCTCTTCGCGACCGAGATCGTCAACGGCGGCCTTCCAATCCATATCGGTGCCGCCCTCCTTGGACACCTGAATCTCCAGACGACACAGGGTTACGTCGCGGTCTTCGCCGAGGACATCGTCAAGCACTACCAGGAGTTCCTGAACCACCGTCGAGATCTGCGTCCCGAGCACGAATACGGCGATGTCACCCCGGAGGAGTGGGCGGAGTTCGAGGAGCACTTCGACAAACGCAAGGTCGAACTCGGCAACTGCGCTCGTCCCTATGGATCACCCTGTCAGCATGAACACGCCTGCGTGCGATGCCCGATGCTGCAGGTCAGCCCGAAGATGCTGCCGAGGCTCGCAGAGATCGAGAAGGACCTGATCCTCCGTCGCAGGCGAGCCGAGGAGGAGCAGTGGCTCGGTGAGATCGAGGGCATCGACCTGACCCTGACCTTCGTCCGCACCAAGCAGGCCGACGCGGCCCGTCTCACGCGCCGGTCCCCCGTCGCCCTCGGCATCCCAACCGTCCCATCATCGAACAGATGACGCCCAGGGGCGGACGCTGGCGGTGACACTCCCGAAAGACGGAGGCCACGGCGTGAGTGAATAGGGGACATGCTCTTCGACTTCACGCACGACCACGACGGTGAACGGCTCAGCGGCGTATACGGCGGTGACCCTTCCGGGGTCACCGCCGTGGTGCTGCATGGCGCGGGCACGAGCAGCACGGAGCGACTACTCCCGCTGGTCCGGGAGTTTGTGGCCCACGGCTGTCGCGGGATCGCCTTCGACTTCTCCGGGCACGGCGAAAGCACCGGCAAGCTCAGTGAGTTAAGCCTGCGACGACGGTTCGAGCAGGCCGTCGCAGTGATCGACGCGTATGCGGGAGAGGACGGGCCGCTGGCCCTGGTGGGGTTCAGCATGAGCGGCCAGACCGTGGCCGATCTCGTCCGGCACTACGGAGACCGGGTAGCGGCGCTGGGGCTGTGCGCGCCAGCCGTGTATACCGCCGAGGCATGGGACGTGCCCTTCGAGGATGGGAACGGCCGGTTCAGCGGGATCATCCGGCAGCCGGACAGCTGGCGGGAGGCACCCGCGCTTGACGTGCTGCGGGCGTACGAGGGCCGGGCGGTGCTCGCCGTGCCGGGCACGGACGCGGTGATCCCGTCGGCGGTGACTGAGGCCGTACAGGACGCCCTGGCCGCGCGCGCCCAGTACACTCGGTTCGACCTTCCGGACGCACAGCACCAGCTGGGATTGTGGTTCCGCGACAACGGCGACGACCGGCGGGAGTTCGTTGAGGCAGTGCTGACTGGCCTCGACGACCGTGGCTGGACGGCGACGCGTGCGTGGGTGACCAAGCAGCTCGGCCACGGCCGCACGGTCGCCGACTCGCACCTGCTGTCCGGCGGCTGGAGCTCCCAGATGCGCCGGCTCACGCTCGACGACGGCACGGCTCTGGTGCAACGCACCTTCGTAAAACCGTTCTTCCGCCACCACGGACCCGGGCTGCTGGCCCGCGAGGCGTCCATCCTGACGCTGCTCGCCGGGCAGGAAGGCATCCCGGCACCCGGGTTCGTCGCTGTGGACGCCACGGCCGAACAGTGCGACCACCCGACGCTGTTGATGTCCGCGCTACCGGGCCGCGTCCGCGTCGACGAGGACGACCTCGACCGCCGCCTGGACCTGCTCGCGGCCCAGCTCGTCCGCGTCCACGGCGTCGTACCGGCCGAAAGACCACGCACCTACCAGGCATGGACAACCCCGGACCGCGTCCGCACCCCGGACGGCCCCCTGTGGGAGCGGGCCGTGGACGTGATCCGCCGCGACCCGCCGCCATACGACGGCTGCTTCCTCCACCGCGACTTTCACCCCGGGAACGTGCTCTTCACGGGAACCGGGCCCACGCTGCGGATCATCGGTGTCGTGGACTGGGTCGAGACCTCGTGGGGACCTGCCGACCTGGACGTGGCGCACTGCTCGACCGCGCTCGCGCTGCTGCACGGGCCGGCGTACGGGCTGGACTTCCGCGAGCGGTATGAGGCACACGGCGGCCGCGACCTCGCCCACGACCCCGACCACCTGTACTGGCGGCTGCTGGACGCCCTGCACTACTGCCCCGACGCGGCGAAGCTGGCCGGGCCGTGGCGTGACCTGGGGCGGGACGATCTGACGTCCGAGGTGCTGGGAGAACGGCTGGAGGCGTACGTGGACGGACTACTGCAACGATACGGCTGACCAGCCCTGGATCACTCGCCTGACACCGACCCGAGGAGGCGTGCGTATTGGCCGCCGTGGTGCTCGTTCATGGCCTGTATCACTGTCCCGAACACTTCGCCCTGGTGACAGAACTCTTGCGGACCGCAGGAACCGAGGTCGTCGTTCCCGAGCTCCACAAGGGCTCATTGCCGGCTGACACAGCCGCGGTCCAGGCTGTCATCGACTCGCTACCGGAGCCTCCGACCGTGCTCGGTCACTCCTACGGCGGGTCAGTGATCACCGGGGTGCACGGGGCGGGACACCTGGTCTATCTGGCGGCCTTCGTGCCGGATGTCGGCGAGAGTGCGGCCGGTCTGGGTGGCGCGTCCCCGCAACTCCAGGACGCAATCACCCCTGAACCCGACGGCTCGACCAGCCTGCACCCCGACCGGGCTGCCGACACCCTCTACGGCGACTGTCCCGAACCTCTCGCCGCCTGGGCGGCTGGCCTGCTGCGTGCGCAAGCCTCCGGCTGCGGGCGAGGCATCCCAGAGCGGCACAGCTGGAAACACACTCCCTCCACCTACATCGTCTGCGCGCAGGACCGGGCCATCGACCCGGTCCTGCAGTGGAAGATGGCCTCGCGCTGCAGCGACGTGCACGAGTGGCAGACGGGCCACTCTCCGTTCGTAGGACGGCCCGATCTCGTCGTTGAACTTCTGCAGGAACTGCTCTGAACCGCAGATACCCCGCGCCAGCCCGATGAAGGGGTCACAACTGCTCGTTGATGTCCCAGGCACAGGCAACTGAGTGATCAGGCGCTGGACTTAGTGGTCGACTCTCGAAGTCCTTCGGGGGTTGACTTCGGAGCCGGTCGTGGGTGTGTCCGCGGTCAGATGCCCAGGGCGGTGAGGTGGAGCCTGCAGACGCAGTCCAGGGCTTCTGCGGGACTGCCACTGGGGCTGCCGCTGGGCAGGAGGGCGTCCTCGTAGCGGGCGCCGGCGGCGGAGTAGGGGGCGAAGCCCCAGCGGCTCGCGGTCCCCAGGTAGCGCAGGCGTATCAGCTTGACGGTGTCGCCGCCGGGCAGCCGGCCTTCCACGTAGGCGAATGCGCCACGGTGCCGGATGTGCAGGGCGGCCAGTTGTGGCCAGGCCGTGTCGGCGTGCTCGAGCAGCTGCTGCTCGAGGGAGAGGCGGACGTACTCCGTAGGCGTGGGCACGAGGACCATCCTGCCCCATGGCCCGGTCCACGGCCGCGGCAGAATGCCGGGCACAGTGATCAACTACTCCGGATCGGCGTGTCTGCCTTGCCCGTTGCCACTGCCCGCCCGATAGCCCCGACCGCCGCCGAACGCGCCCGGCTGAAGAAGATGGCCTACGGACAGAAGACCGAGCACCGGTTGAGGATGCGCGCCCAGGTCGTCCTGCACGCGGCCCGCGGGCGCTCCAATGCTCGCATCGCCCGCGAGACCGGGCTGCACCTGGACACCGTGCGCACGTGGCGGGGCCGCTTCGCCGCGCGGGGCCTTGTCGGGCTGGCGGACCGTCAGCGCTCGGGGCGCCCGGCCCGCTTCACCGCCCTGCAAGCCGCCCAGGTCAAGGCACTGGCGTGCCAACTGCCCGCCGAGAGCGGGGTTCCGCTTTCGCGCTGGTCGGCCCCGGAGCTGGCCCGTGAAGTGGCCGCCCGGGCCATCGCCGGCTCGATCTCCGCCTCCACCGTGCGGCGCTGGCTGCGCGAAGACGCGATCAAGCCCTGGCAGCACCGCTCCTGGATCTTCATCACCGACCCCGACTTCCGCCGCAAGGCCGAGCGCGTCCTGGACCTGTACGCCCGCACCTGGGACGGCCGGCCCCTGGGCGTGGACGAGTACGTGATCAGCGCCGACGAGAAGACCTCCATCCAGGCCCGCTGCCGCTGCCACCCCACCCTGGCACCCGGACAGGCGAGGGCGATGCGGGTGAACCATACCTACGGCCGCGGCGGCGCGCTGGCCTACCTGGCCGCCTACGACGTCCACCGCGCGAAGGTGTTCGGCCGCACCGAGCCGCGCACCGGCATCGACCCATTCATGAACCTGGTCGCCCAGGTCATGAGCCAGGAGCCCTACGCCAGCGCCAAGCGGGTGTTCTGGATCGTCGACAACGGCTCCTCCCACCGCGGTAAGAAGGCCGCCGACCGGCTGGCCACCGCCTTCCCGAACGCGGTGCTGGTGCACACCCCGGTGCACGCCTCCTGGTTGAACCAGGTGGAGATCTTCTTCTCCGTCGTGCAGCGCAAGGTCGTCTCGCCCAACGACTTCACCGACCTAGCCCAGGTCGGGGACCGGCTCCGAGCCTTCGAAGACCGCTACAACGCCACGGCACAGCCGTTCCAGTGGAGGTTCACCACCTCCGACCTGAACGATCTGCTGGCCAGACTCGACCGGCACACCACCGGTCACCAGGAAGAATCCTCCGTCGAGCTGGCAGCGTGATCAACCCCCGAAGGACTTCGAGAGCCGACCACTTAGCCGCGATCCTGGTGAGCAGCTTGTCGCGCGGGGCAGGCCATTCGTCCGCAAGCATGCTGTAGTACAGCGAGTCACGGCGCGTGCCGTCCTGGCGGATCACGTGGCTGCGCAACGTCCCCTCGTACTCTCGGCACCGCCTTCAGTGTTCGCCTGACTTGACTTGGTGCAGAGAAGCACGGTTCGCTACATCGGCCGGTTCCTCGGTGAGGACCCACTCGCGGTGCCGTGGGAGGCCGTGGAGTACCTGGCCGGACAGCTCGGCATCGCCGATGCCTCGTGCGTGAAGCGGTACCCGGAGCGCCGGTCGACGGTGTACGAGCACGCGGCGGAGATCCAGAAGCGGTTCAAGTACCGGGACTTCGCGGATCGGAAGTGGGGGCGGGAGTTCCGCGGCTTCCTGTACGGGCGGGCGTGGACGCATGCCGAGGGGCCGGTGGCGCTGTTCAACCACGCGGTGACGTGGCTGCGGAAGAACCGGGTGCTGCTGCCCGGCGTTTCGGTGTTGGCACGGCAGGTGTCGGAGGCCCGGACGGTTGCCGAGCGGCGCTTGTACGAGGCGGTGGCCCGCGCCGCGTCCCAGGCTGATCCGTCGCTCGCGCCGGCGCTGGCTGAGCTGCTGGTGGTGCCGGCGGGCAAGCGGGTCTCTGAGCTGGAGCGGCTGCGTATTCCGCCGACCAAGTCGACGGGTACGGCGATGGTGCGGGCCATGGAGCGGGTGGAGGAGATCTCGGCGTTCGCGCTGGGGCGGGTGAACCTGTCCCGGGTGCCGGTGAACCGGCTGTCCACGCTGGCCCAGTATGGGCAGTTGAGCAAGGCGCAGACGATCGAGCGGGCGCCGGAGCCGCGGCGGACCGCGCTGTTGACGGCGGTGGTGCGTCAGTTGGAGGCGCAGGCGGTCGATGACGCGCTGGACCTGTTCGCGGTGCTGATGGCGAACCGGCTGATCAGCCCGGCCCGGCGGGCGTCGGACCGGGATCGTCTCGCGATGCTGCCGCAGCTGGAGAAGGCGGCCCGCATCCTGGCGAAGGCGTCGAAGATCCTGACCGAGGAGCTGGAGCTGGAGCTGGTCGCCGAGGCCGGGACGGACCTGGACGTCGGCGCGTTGTGGGCGGCAGTCGAGGAGGCCGTGCCGCGTACGGCGGTCGCGGGGGCGGTCGCGACCGTGGAGGCCCTGGTGCCGGAGGACGACGGGTCGGCCGAGGCGGCGATGCGGGAGAAGCTGGCCCTGCGCTACAACACCGTCCGGCCGTTCCTGTCTCTGCTGGGTGAGTCGGACGCGCTCGGCGCGGCCCTGGCCGGGCGGCGGGTGCTCGCCGCGGTGCGCCGTCTGCCCGCGCTGTCGCGGCGGCGGGTGAAGGACCGGCCGCTGCTGCCCCGTGAGGTCGACGCCGAGCTGGTGCCGGCGATGTGGAAGCGGGCGGTGTTCTCCAACGCGAAGCTGCCGCAGGGCGCTGTCGACCGGGACGCGTACGTGGTGTGCGTGCTGGAGCAGCTGCACCGCGCGCTGAACCGGCGGGACGTGTTCGCCTCGCCGTCGAACCGGTGGGCGGACCCGCGCGCGAGGCTGTTGGACGGGCCACGGTGGGAGGCGATGAAGGCGGACGTGCTGGCGGGCCTGTCCCTGTCCGAGGACGTCGGCGAGCACCTGGACCAGCTGGTCCGGGGCCTGGATGCCGCATGGCGGCAGATGGCCGACCGGCTCGCGGAGGCCGGTGACGACGCGAAGGTGGAGGTCGTCGTCCCTGAGGGCGGCGGCAGGGCCAAGTTGTCGGTGGACAAGTTGGGTGCGGTGGGTGAGCCGGAGTCGCTGACCTGGCTGAAGCAGACCACGGAGGCGATGCTCCCCCGGATCGAGCTGCCGGACCTGCTGTTCGAGGTCCATTCCTGGACCGGGTTCCTCGACGCCTTCGGCCACGTCTCCGAGCGGCGCACCCGCATGGAGGGCCTGCTCGTCTCCCTGGTCGCGTTGCTGGTATCCCAGAGCTGCAACATTGGCCTGACCCCGGTCATCGACACGGAGAACAAGGCGCTGACCCGCTCGCGCCTGTCCCACGTCGACCAGAACTACGTGCGCGCCGACGCCATCGCCGCGGCGAACGCCGCGCTCATCACTGCCCAGTCCCGTATCGAGCTGGCCCAGATGTGGGGCGGCGGGCTGCTCGCATCCGTCGACGGGCTGCGCTTCGTCGTCCCGGTCAAGAGCATCAACACGGGTCCCTCGCCCAAGTATTACGGCTACAAACGGGGCGTGACTTGGCTCAATGCAGTTAACGACCAGGTGGCGGGGATTGGCGCGATGGTCGTGCGCGGCACGCCGCGCGACAGCCTGTACACGCTGGACACCCTGCTGAACCTCGACGGCGGGGTGAAGCCGGAGATGGTCGCGACCGACAACGCCTCGTACTCGGACATGGCGTTTGGCCTGTACAAGATGCTCGGCTTCCGCTTCGCTCCGCGCTTCCGGGACCTGGCCGATCAGCGTTTCTGGCGGGTCGACCTGCCCGACGACGGCGGTGAGCCGGCCGTCGGGTACGGGCCGCTGGACGACGTGGCCTGCAACAAGGTCAACCTGAAGAAGATCGCCACGCACTGGCCGGACATGCTCCGCGTGGCCGGGTCGCTCATCACCAACCAGGTCCGCGCCTATGACCTGCTGCGGATGTTCGGCCGCGAGGGCCACCCGACCCCGCTGGGGGCCGCGTTCGCCGAGTACGGGCGGATCGACAAGACCATGCACCTGCTCGCCCTGGTCGACCCGGTGGACGACACCTACCGGCGGCTGATGAACCGGCAGCTCACCGTCCAGGAGTCACGCCACCGGCTCGCCCGCGCGATCTGCCACGGCGGCCGCGGCCAGATCCGCCAGGCGTACCGCGAGGGCCAGGAGGACCAGCTGGCCGCCCTGGGCCTGGCCCTCAATGCGGTGGTGCTGTGGAACACCCGCTACCTGGATGCCGCCCTGGCCCGGCTCCGCGCCGAGGGCCACGACATCAAGGACGAGGACGCAGCTCGCCTCTCCCCGCTCAAGGACCGGCACATCAACTTCCTGGGCCGCTACCTGTTCAACATCACGGCCAGCGGCCCCGGCCAGGGCCTGCGGCCTTTGCGCGACCCCGCGGCCGAGGACGACGAGGAAGAGGACTGACCGCCGGCGCACCCAAGACGTTAGGCCGTTCGTTGCACCCCGTGCAGGCCGGGCGGCATCGCCTGGGTACCCAGCGCAAGAAAAGAATGCTGATCGCCGAATACCTGGCGCTCGCCGACCGGCCGTGGCCCAGCCGACGAGTCGAGAGCAGGAGGCTCAGCGGGCCAGCAGGCTTCGGATTGCGGCTGCGATCTCGTCGGGTGCCTCTTCGGCCATGAAGTGGCCTGCTCGGGTCAGCCGGTGGTCCAGGTCCGGCGCCCATGCCTTCCACACCCCGGCAGCGTCGTAGCCGAGCTGTGCGCCCCAGTCCTGCTGGACGACCGTCACGGGCATGGCCAGCTGCGACCCGGCGTCCAGGTCCGCTTGGTCGTGCGTGACGTCGATGTCCGCCGAGGCCCGGTAGTCCGCGACGATCGACGTCACTGCTGCGGCGCTCGCGCGCAGGTATTCGGCACGTACATCCTCGGGCATGGTGGTCGGGTTGTTGGCCCAGGCGTCGAGGAACGAGCCGAAGAACGCGTCCGCGCTGCCTGCGATCATCGCCTCCGGCAGGCCCGGCGGCTGCGCCATCAGGAAGAGGTGGTAGCCGACCGCCGCCGAGGTGCCATGCAGGACGTTCCACATGTCGAGCGTCGGCACGATGTCGAGGATGCCCAGGTGGGTGATGGTCTCAGGGTGGTCCAACCCCGCCCGGAAGGCGACCAGGGCGCCCCGGTCGTGGCCGACGAGGGCGAAGCGCTCGTGGTCGAGCGCCGCCGCCAGGGTCACGACGTCGGCGGCCATGGTGCGCTTGGCGTACACATCGGGGTCGTTGGCCGTCGGCTTGTCGCTGGCGCCGTAGCCCCGCAGGTCAGGACAGATCACCGTGTGTTCGTCGGCGAGCCGCTCGGCGACGTGTCGCCACATCAGGTGGGTCTGGGGAAAGCCGTGCAACAGCACGAGCGGGCTGCCGCTGCCGCCGACAGCTGCAGCCAGCTCCACACCGTCCGCACCGGGCAGGCGGATGTGATCGAAGCCGGGAATGGTGGGCGTCATGAGGGACCGTCCTTTCGGGTCGGGGACTTGACCGGATCAGCTTGGGCGACGGCGATCAGCAGCCGATCAGTACGGTTGGGCGCAGCCGGCCCCTGGCACGGAGGATGGTGGCATGCGAATCGACGTGCTCGGTGTGGTGCGGGCCCTCAGCGACGACGGCAGCCCGGTTGACCTGGGCGGACCCCGCCATCGTGAGGTACTCGCCCGGCTCGTCGCCGCCGAGGGACGGATGGTCACCACCGATACCCTTGTCGATGACCTGTGGACCGATCCGCCTGCCCGCGCCGTGGGCGCTTTGCGTACGTTCGTCGCCGCGCTGCGCCGCGCCCTCGAACCCGACCGGCCGCCCCGCAATCCGCCGCGCGTCATCGTCACCGAAGGTCCCGGCTACGCGCTGCGCCTGCCGCGCGAGGACGTGGACGTCCACCGGTTCCAGGACACCCTGGCCCGAGCCCGCCGCAACCCCAACGGGGTGACCGACCTCGGCGCGGCACTCGCGGCCTGGCGCGGACCCGCCTACGCCGATGTGACCGGCTCCGCATGGGCGCAGCGCGAGCGGACCCGACTGGAGGAATTGAGGTTGGAGGGGGTGGAACTGCGCGCCCGGATCCTCCTCGACTCCGGGGAAGGGGCCGATCTCGTCGCCGAACTGGGTGCCCATGTCGCCGAACACCCGTGGCGTGAGCCGGCCTGGGAGCTGCTTGCCCGCGCTCTGTACCGCGCGGGCCGCCAGGCCGACGCGCTGGCCACCCTCCGCCGCGCCCGCGCGATGCTTGTTGACCAACTCGGACTCGACCCGGGTGGCGACCTTCAGCGTCTGGAGACGGACATCCTCAACGGGTCCGCGCGCCCCGAAGGAGTACCTACCGCGTGGACCGGCCCTGGTGTCCGGCTCGGCCCGCGCACCACCGTGGATCTGGCCCGCACTCTCGCACTGGCGGGTGGCGACGCCCTCGTCCACTCGCGGCGCGACCGCCTCGCCGCCATCCAGGCGGCGGAACGCACGGGAGACCTCTCCCTGACCGCCCGGATCATCGGCGCCTACGACGTGCCCGCCATCTGGAGCCGGGCCGACGACCCCGAACAGTCCCGCGCCGTCGTCGCGGCTGCCGAGCGCACGCTCACCGGGCTCGGCCCAGACGGCCCCGCCGACCTGCGCGCCCGCCTCCTGGCCACGGTCGCCGTCGAGAGCCGCAGCGCCGATCTGTCCGGGACCGAGCTGAAGCACGCGCAGCAGGCGGCGCGTCAGGCCGAGGAGTTGGCACGACACCTGGCCGATCCCGCCCTGCTGGCCTTCGCCCTCAACGGGGTGTTCCTTCAGTCCTTCAGCAGCCCCGGGCTCGCGGCCGCACGGGACAGGACCGGCGCCGAGCTCCTCGACCTGGCGACCCGGCACGAGCTGCCGAACTTCGCCGTACTCGGCCGACTCGTCCGCCTGCAATCCGCCTCGGCCCTCGGCGACCTCGACGCCGCGACCTCGCACGCCGATGCAGCCGACCAGCTAGCCGCCACCACCGAGGCGCCCCTCGTCTCCGTCCTCACCGGGTGGTTCAGGGCCCGGGCCACGGCCGCCCGCAGCGCCGAACCTGGCGGACCGACCGCCGCCACGGCAGCAGCGCACTACCGCGCTGCCGAGGACGCCCTCCGGACGGCCGGAATGCCGGGGCTGCACCGTGGCCTGTTCCCGCTCGCCCTACTGGGACTGCGCCTGCTGCACGACCGGCCCGCGCCCACCGACCCGCACCTCGACTGGGGCCCGTACAGGCCCTGGACGCGACCCCTCGTGCTGCTCGCCCAGGACCGGGGCGAGCAGGCCCGTACCGCCCTCGCCGCGGTGCCCGAACCACCGCGTGACCACATGCAGGAGGCCGTGTGGTGCCTGACCGCCCGCGCCGCCGTGCGCCTCGGCGAGCGCGGAATCGCCGCGCACGCTGCAGCTGCCCTGCGTGATGCCTGTGCAGAACATGCCGGCGCCGCTAGCGGAATGCTGACCCTGGGCCCGGTGGCGCGGTACCTGACAGAGGCGGAGGCATGCGCCGGAGCGGGGTAAGCGACCGTAATCCGCAGACGCCGTGCCTGTCCGCGTCTCACCCCACGGCCCCGGCGGAATCACAGGTCGCCATGACGTTCAGGGGTATTCGTCGCCGACGCCAGGCGGTCGGCGACGGTCTCGACGCCACGCGTGGTGATCCACTGCCCGTAGGTGTTCGCGCAGGGCGCTGCGGCAATCTAGGCGACAGCCCTGGCGGTGGTCCCTGCTGTCAACCGCATCGTGGGGGCCAGCGGGCCGTCTGCAACTGCTTGGTGACAAGCGTGACGCTCGGCGATTCGCATAAATGACCAGTTGCGAGAGTTCTGCGAACACCCCGGAACCGCCCGCAAATCCGCAGGTCGCCGTTCGCAGAACCCCTCTCAAAACCGGCGTGTTGTGCGAGACAGTTCTGACACACTGCCCGGGTGGATCTGACGCCCGATCAAGCGGCAAACGCGGTAGAACGAAACGACTGTCCGAAGTGTGAAGCCCCGGCCGGCAGCCCGTGCCGCACCCGGAGCGGGAAGTGTGCGACGAAGTACCACACCGCCCGCTTCATCCTCGTGCCCGCGCTCCGCGAGGAGCTGATGGTGCCCGTGCCCGAGGATCGCGGCCCCGGGCGGCCGTGGAAGGCGGGCGCGCCCGCCCCGTCCCTGCCGGCTGCCCCGGCGGCCAAGCCGATCCGGGTCGGGTACGCCCGCTGCTCAACCGCCCAGCAGGAACTCGCCCCCCAGCTCACCGCGCTCGAACCGGTCTGCAAGCGGATCTTCTCCGAGAAGATCTCCACCCGTATCAAGAACCGTCCCGAGCTGGAGAAGGCGCTGAAGCTGGCGTACGACATCAAGGAGGCCGCCCCCGACCAGGAGGTCATCCTCACCGTCCACGAGCTCAAGCGCCTCGCCCGCAACGCCGCCGAGCTGATGACCCTCTCCGGCCAGCTCCAGGCCGCCGGCGTGCAGCTCGAACTCCTCACCGGCCCGCTCACCGGCATCTACGACCCCAACGGCATGGGTGCCATGTTCTTCGCCGTCCTCGCCGTCGCCGCCCAGCTCGACCGCAACTACATCCGCGAGAAGACCCTGGAGGGTCAGCAGGCCGCGGCCGCCAAGGGCAACCACGGCGGACGACCCAAGGTCATCGACGACGACTCGCTGCTGTTCGCCCGCGCACTGAGGGACCGCGGCGTTCCCGTCCCCGAGATCGCGGGCAACCTCACCATCAAGACCGGCAAGAACGCGGGCAAGCACCCCTCGGTCGCCTCGCTTTACCGGGCGCTCGCCGAGGCCGAAGACGCCGCCGGGTCCGACGATGCACAAGTCATCGACCCCCGCCGTCCGGTCCACGCCTGCATCACCGGGCCCGGCAGCGGCACCGACCCGGCGCTGATGGAACGGCTCACCGCGCAGGTCCTCAACCGCGACACCGTGCTGGACGACCTGGCCCGCCAGGCCGAAGGCGGCTCCGACGACCTGGTGGCCCAGCTGCTCGCGCAGGCCCGGAACGGCGACCGGTAGGGGGAGCACAGCAAGATCAATCTCACCGGGATTTCCTGTACCTCAACTACTCACACCCGTGGAGGCCCGCGAGTTCAGGGAAACTGAAGGACTTTCCGTGGGAACCCGCGGGCGGACGGTCGTGTTGTCGTGGGTTCGTGCCCCGGGTTCATGCGAACACGCGGGGTGGGTGCCGAGCAGGCCCACCCCTGGGTGCCTTCCCTGGAGACGGTGCTGACACCGTAGGAGTCATGAGAGCAGAAGGAACGACACCAGAACCGGAAACCTCTGTGCAGAGTGGGCTCACATCTCTGGGTGAGGTTGCGTGTCGTTATCGGGCGGATGAGATACGCCCGGAGGATCTGCCGATGATCGCGGCTGAGGCGCTCGCAGCCGGACTGGACACCCCGACATTGTGCGAGCTCGCCGGTTGGCCTCGCAACGCGGATGCCCGCGATATTCGCGACGCGTTCGAGCAGGCACTTGCTGAGTCCGGGATCGGGTTGCCGGATCGGGGACTGGCACGGCGCCACGCTCTGCGCCGGATGGCGGCGAGGCTCATCGATGGAGAGATAACTCCTGCTGACCTGGCGACGGACGACTGGTGGGAGACGGAGGTCGAGACGGCGGCGGAGCAATCGTTCGTGGCGCTGATCCCGCAATGCGATTGCTGCATCGAGTACACGTTGGGGCTCGACCAGCAGACGTGGGCGACCCAGCTGCGGGACGCTGCCCTCGCCCTGACGTCGTCTCCGCCGATCGGCCCCGGATGCTGACTGTGCCTCGCGTGCTCATCCTCAGCAAAGGCGTGGACCGGTCAAGCAGGCTTCACTGAAGTGGCTGTTCAGCGGCCTGGTGCAGCAGCGCTCGTGCGGAGTCCGCGTAGCGCATCGCGGTCTTCTCGTCGAGCCCGAACACCTCGGCGAGGTGGAGCGGGTCGGGCCCGTGGGTCAGGGCCTCTTCGAGTTGGCGGTCGACGCGGAGCCGTTCCAGCGTCGCGTCCTGCCCGCGCATCGCGGCGCTGATCCAGTGGTTGCTGGCGCGGCTGGTCTTCGTGGCGGTCTGGTTGTTGATCAGGAGGTGGAGGTTCGCGGTGTTCGGCCATCGGCGGCGCCGGTGTTCCAGCCAGTCCAGCAGCAGCTTCAGGGTGAGGTCGTCGAGCGGGCGGACACGTCCGGCGATGGTCAGCCGACGGTTGCCGAGGTCGAGGTCGTCGAGCATGAGGTTGGCGATCTGAGCGACCCGGGCGGCGTGGACCGCTGCGAGGGCGAGGATGAGCCGCGTCGCCGGGGTGGTGGCCGCCGCGACGGAGCGGTCGACCTGCTCGGGGACGAGCGGTTGCAGCACGGCGTACTCGTATTGCCCGACCTTGATCCGACTGGTGGGGTTGCGGAAGATCAGCCCGTTCCGCTTGGCCCATGTGAACAGCGAGCGCAGGGCGACGAGTTGGTCGTGGCGCTGATGGCCGTGCAGTGTCTTGATGTAGGTGAGGACGTCGTCGCGGGTCACCTCCCGCAGGTGGTCGTAGGGGTTCGACCATTCCAGCAGGGCCGGGCGGGCTCGGTTGAGGTAGAGCCAGACCGTGCCTTCCCGTCGCGGGAGGCTGCGGGGGCCGCCGTCGCGCAGGACTCGGGTCCAGCGCTCGGCCTCCGAGCGGATGCCGGGTGCGAGACCCTCCAACCTCTCGGCGAGCCAGCGTTCGAAGGAGGGTTCGCTGTCGTCCTCGAAGATCCCCATCTCTTCCAGGACCGTGACGGTGTGGCCGACCGGCAGGTCCAAGGCCCGCAGCGGGGCGAAGATCTCCGTGTGTCGGATGACGTCGCCCTCGACGTAGCCGGTGAGGACGAGGACCAGGCCGCGGTTGACGGCGAAGCGGATGTTGCGTCCCCAGCCGCGGGCCTCGGCGAGCCGGTGGGCGAGGTACTTTGCCCAGGCCAGCCACGGGCTGGCCAGGTCGGCGTCTGCCAGAGCGAGCCGGCTGTAGTCACGGGGGATCTGTGTGAACAGCGGTAGCTGCCGCCAGCCGGGATCCGGGCGCCAGGCCGGTGCAGGAGGTGGCTTGGGCGGGGCTCCCCGCCGTCCTCCGCGGGTCCGAGCCGCGGGGGTCGGTCTCCTGCGGTAGTGCATCCCGACGAAGAACAGTTGGTGATGCCGGACGGCCGCGAGCCGGTCCCGCACGTCCGTATTGTCCGTGGGCTGGCCGGCGACGGCCTTCGCGCTGAGGCGGGCCTGGCACCAGCACAGTCGGCAGTAGTTCCACTTCAGCGGCTGGACGCGGTGGCAGCCGGTGCATGCGGCCGCGTCGTGGCCGCGGCCGAACATGTAGCAGGTGGGGCAGAGGCGGCCGCTGAAGTTTCCCCAGGCCAGGCAGCTGTCGCAGGAGTCGGTGGGCTTGACGTAGCCCTTCGGGAACCGTGCCACCGAATCACTCCGGCGGCAGCGACCGGCCGTCCCGGCGCCTGGGGATCACCTTCGGTGCGGCGGTTTCCGCACCGACCGCGGCCCGTTCGGTCTCCTCTGCCTCGCCGGGGCAGCGGACCTTCTCCGGTTCGGGGATCAGCAGGTCTCCGATCTCGCAGCCGAGGGCCACGCAGATGACGTCCAGGTCCTCCAGTTTGAGCGAGACCGGCTGGCCGGACCACAGCCCGGACATCTTGCCGGCCGAGATCACCAGGCCGTGCTCGGCCAGGCTCCGCTGGAGTTCGGACGCCTTCCAGATGCCCTTGTTCGCGGCGGTCAGCCGCAGGTTCCACCTCATCGGGCCAGTCCTTCCAGCCGCTTCGCGGCCCGTTCCATCCCGGCGACCCAGGCGTCCTCGACCCGGGTCTGCTGCACGTGGATATACCGCATCGTGGTGGCGATCCAGGAATGTCCTAAGACCTCCTGGATTGCGAGCAAGTCCAGTCCGTTTCCGTAGAGTTGGGACGCGCAGAAATGCCGCAGGACGTGCGGTGTCAACCTGTCCGTCCAGCTCGCCAGATGAGCCTGGACCGCGTTGTCGAGTCCGTTGCGCAGCGCGTCGTCGCCGACCCGGCGGGCGGAGCCGTCGGTGTTCTTGCGCTCAGAGGGGAACAGCGGGGCACCAGGGCGAGTGTGATCGTCATCGAACTGGCCCCACACGTCCTCGATGAACCACCGCAGTGTCCGGTCGGCACCATTGATCAGCGGCACCATCCGCTCGCGCGGCCCCGAGCCACGGGACCCCTTGCCGTGGCGGACGTGGAGTTTGCCGAAGCGGCCCAGGTCCCACTTGATGTCGTCCAGGTCGAGCCCACATGCCTCGCTCACCCGCAGGCCGACCTGGGACATCAGCTTCGAGGCGGTGTAGTTCCGGGCGGTGGGGGCGAACTTCCGGCAGGTTGTCAATCCCCTGGAAACGTAGAGGCCTTCCTTACGCGGCTTGGTCCTTCTGGTGGTGCTCGGCTCGTGCTTCGCTGATGGTGCGTTCGAACTCG
>NZ_JBITER010000048.1:0-43239 GCF_044455345.1 Streptomyces sp. NPDC051286
TCCTTTGTACTCACCCTCTCGGGCTTTCCTCCGGGCTTTCCCTTCGGTCTTGCGTTTCCGACTCTATCAGACTCTTTCGTGCCTGATTCCCGGTCGAAGCGGGCCCTCTGCGAAGCAGAAGATTTGTTACTGCGCTTTCCAGTTCTCCGCTTTCGCGTTTCCCTTTCCAGCGAGTCCGACTCTATCAGGCCTTTTCCGTTTCCTTGACCAGCTGCCTGCAGGCATGCAGGTGCCGAATCCGAATTAAGGTCTGGGCTTGATAAGTCGCCGCCGACCCTCGACTCAATGTCGCGTTGGGGCCAGGCAGGAGTACGAGAGTACAGGCCTCGGGTAGTCGAGGCAAATCGTTGCCGGTGCACCGCTAGGTCCGTGAAGCCGGAGGACTCGTGCGGAACCGGGACTTCTTATGACTTACGCTGCTGAACAGGACGTCGTTCCCTACAGGCCGCGGCGGCGCCGAGTGAAGCTTCACCCTGGGAGGCTCCCTATGACCACTGTGACGTCCCCTGTTGCCGGACGCGCCATCGGACTCGCGGCGGTACCCGACCCGGTCTTCTCCGGCGCGATGGTGGGGCCCGGAACTGCCGTTGATCCGGTGCGCGAACCGTCGGAGGCCGTTTCGCCGGTGGGCGGAATCATTGTCTCCCTGCACCCGCACGCGTTCGTCGTCGTGGACGAACATGGGCACGGGGTGCTGACCCATCTGGGCATCGACACCGTGCAGCTCAATGGCGAGGGCTTCGAGCTGCTCGTCAACAAGGGGGACACCATCACGCGCGGTCAGGGCATCGTGCGCTGGAACCCCGTCGCGGTGGAAGAGGCCGGCAAGTCCTCTATCTGCCCGATCGTGGCACTGGAGGCCTCCGTCGAGTCGCTGTCGGACGTCCGTGAGGACGGGGATGTGAAGGTCGGCGACGCGCTGTTCGGTTGGCGGTGACGCACTCGGCGCAGTATCAGGCAGTCGGTACACATGGCGGTGGCACGGGATCGCCGCACAATCGGAGACGGTGAAATGGAGACAACGCTGCGAGGCGTCGGCGTGAGCCACGGTGTGGCGATCGGCGAGGTTCGGCACATGGGCACGGCCGTGCTGGAGCCGCCGGCCAAACAGATCCCGGCAGAAGAGGCCGAGCGCGAGCAGGGACGTGCTCGCCAGGCTGTGGACGCTGTCGCGGCCGACCTGAACGCGCGCGGCAATCTGGCCGGCGGCGAGGCACAGGCAGTGCTCGAGGCACAGGCCCTGATGGCGCAGGACCCCGATCTGATGGCCGATGTGGACCGGCGGATCGCCGTCGGGAGCAGTGCCGAACGTGCTGTGTACGACGCCTTCGCCGCCTATCGGGCTCTGCTCGCCGCTGCCGGGGAGTACCTGGCGGGGCGGGTCGCGGACCTCGACGACGTTCGCAACCGGATCGTGGCGCGGTTGCTCGGGGTGCCGATGCCGGGTGTCCCGGACAGCGACGAGCCGTACGTACTGATCGCACGGGACCTGGCGCCTGCCGATACGGCGCTGCTCGACCCGACGCTGGTGCTCGGCTTCGTCACCGAGGAGGGCGGACCGACCAGTCACAGTGCGATTCTCGCGCGAGCGCTCGGTGTGCCGGCCGTCGTGGCTCTCCCGGGGGCCTGTGAGCTGGCCGAGGGCACCGTGATCGCGGTGGACGGCAGCACCGGCGAGATATTCGTCGAGCCGGGCGACGAAAAGCGTGCCGAGATGGCGAGCGTTGCGGCGGCGCGCAAGGCTGCGCTGTCCGCCTCGACAGGTCCGGGTGCGACGTCCGACGGTCACAAGGTGCCGCTGCTCGCCAATGTGGGCGGGCCCGGCGATGTGCCGGCCGCGGTCGAGGCCGGTGCCGAGGGTGTGGGGCTGTTCCGTACGGAGTTCCTGTTCCTGGACGACAGCAAGCGGGCGCCGTCCGAGGAGAAGCAGGTCGCGGCGTACCGGCCGGTGCTGGAGGCGTTCCCCGAGGGGCGTGTCGTGGTGCGGGTGCTGGATGCCGGCGCGGACAAGCCGCTCGACTTCCTGACGCCGGCTGACGAGCCGAACCCAGCGTTGGGTGTGCGGGGGCTCCGCACTCTGCTGGACCACCCGGAGGTATTGCGGGGCCAGCTGACATCGCTGGCGAAGGCCGCCGAGGGGCTTCCCGTCCATCTGGAGGTCATGGCGCCCATGGTGGCGGACCGCACGGATGCGAAGGCGTTCGCCGATGTGTGCCGGGCGGCCGGGCTGCAGGCGAAGTTCGGCGCGATGGTGGAGATTCCGTCCGCCGCTCTCCGGGCCCGCTCGATCCTGCAGGAGGTGGAGTTCCTGTCGCTGGGCACCAATGACCTGGCGCAGTACACCTTCGCCGCCGACCGTCAGGTGGGTGCGGTGTCCCGGCTGCAGGATCCATGGCAGCCCGCACTGCTGGACCTCGTGGCACTGTCGGCCGATGCGGCCAAGGCCGAGGGCAAGAGCTGCGGTGTCTGTGGCGAGGCCGCCGCCGATCCGCTGCTCGCCTGCGTACTGACCGGTCTGGGTGTCACCTCCCTGTCGATGGGCGCCGCGTCCATTCCTTATGTCCGGGCCACGCTGGCGAAGCACACGCTCGCGCAGTGCGAACGTGCCGCTGCCGCCGCGCGCGCCGCGGATTCCGCCGATGAGGCGCGGCTCGCGGCTCAGACGGTGCTGTCGGGCGAGTAGGTCCGCGCAGCCGGTCATGAAGGGGCTCCCCGCCACAGGTGGCGGGGAGCCCCTTCTTCTGTCAGTGGTGGGTCTCCGGTGCGTCGGCACCGATGTCGAAGCCGGCGCAGTACTCCACGCCCGACTCCGGCGAGACCGGGTCTCCGGTGTCCGCGTCGGTGCAGTAGGCGCTGAAGACCTCTCCGGCCGTGAGCGGCACGAGGCTGCCGCGCGTCAGTCGCCAGCCGTGGACGCGGTCCGGGGTGCCGGGATTGCTCGTACGCAGGACGAGTCCTCCGTGACTTTCGAGGGCGACGCCGACGGCGAGGACGGTGACGAACTCTGCACCTTCTCCGGATTCGAGTCGGGCCGGCCCCGTCGCGCCGCGCTCGGTGTGGAGGACGGCGAGCAGCTGCTCGCTCTCCGTGGGGGTGCTGCAGACGAGGTGGTGGGTGCCAGGGCCCGCCGCTTCCAGGGTGCGCATCAGGAGGTGGGAGGCCCGGTCGAAGGCGGCGCGGCCGATGTCCTGGCCACAGTCGGCGCATTCACCGAGGTCGGCCAGGAGCACCGTGGCGTACTCCCAGGTGGCCTGCCGGACCGCTCGGGAGACGAGGAGCGGGATCAGGGTGTCGATGGGTTGTCCGGTGTAGGCGACGGTGGCTCCGGCAGCCGCGACTTCGGCGGTGAATCGGCTGCGGCTGGCCGGGGCGTCGGGCGCGAGCCCGGATTCCGCGCAGTATTCCGCGTACTCCTCGGGGTCGAACAGGGCGACCGTGGTGTGCATGCCCTGGGCCGCGAGGAGTCTCAGCAGGCCCTCGACCTGCTGCAGATAGACGGCGTGGTCGTCAAAGGCGAAGGTGCGGTAGCGCCGCATGGCCGCGAAGTCCTGCTCGTCGGCCAGGAGGCCGATGGTGCTCGGTGCTTCGCGGCGCAGCGTGCGTCGCATGGACGTGGTGTTCCTGGTCTTCCTGGTGTGCGCCATGAGTCCCCCAGTGCGCTGTCGAACATTGCTCACTCAGAGTAATCACGGGCACTGACAGTGCGGACTGTCAGCGGCGCTTGCGGGCCAGGTCCTCGTAGAAGTGGAGCAGTTCGAGGTTGTCGATCGAGCCGGGGTTGACGGCCTTGGCCAGCTCCGTTCCCTGGAGGAGGCGCTTGACCGGAACCTCGATGCGCTTGCCGGTGAGGGTGTGCGGAATGCCGGGTACCTCGATGACCTCGTCCGGGACGTGGCGCGGCGAGAGGTTGTCGCGGATGGTCTGTTTGATCCGGCCGCGCAGGCCGTCGTCGAGGGCGGAACCATCGGCGAGGTGGACGAAGAGCGGCATCCAGTACCCCCCGTCGGGCTCCTCGATGCCGATGACCAGGGATTCGCGGATCTCGGGGAGGCGTTCGACCGCTTCGTAGATGTCGGCGGACCCCATCCGTACTCCCTGCCGGTTGAGGGTGGAGTCGGAGCGGCCGTGGATGATGACCGAGCCGTGGTCGGTGAGGGTGATCCAGTCCCCGTGGCGCCAGACGCCCGGGTACATCTCGAAGTAGCTGTCGCGGTAGCGGCTGCCGTCCGGGTCGTTCCAGAAGCGGATGGGCATGGAGGGCAGCGGGTTGGTGACGACCAGTTCGCCGACCTCGCCGATGAGCGGTTTGCCTGCGAGGTCCCAGGACTGGAGGTCCGTACCGAGGCAGGGCGCCTGGAGCTCGCCGATGTGTACGGGCAGGGTGGGGACCGCGCCGGCGAAGCAGCTGCAGACGTCCGTGCCGCCGCTGACGGAGGCGATCCAGAGGTTGTCCGCGATCTCGTCGTGGAGCCAGCGGAAGCCATCGGGCGGGAGCGGAGACCCGGTGGTGGCCACGCACTGGATGCGTGAGAGGTCGAAGTCTCGGCCCGGGTGGATGTCGGCCTTGCGGCACGCCATGACGTAGGCGGCGGAGGTACCGAAGAGGGTGGCGCCGGTCTGTTCCGCGACGCGCCACTGGGCGCTGACGTCCGGGTAGCCGGGGCTTCCGTCGTACAGCACGACTGTGGTGCCGGTGAGCAGGCCGGAGACGAGGAAGTTCCACATCATCCAGCCGGTGGAGGTGTACCAGAAGAAGCGGTCGTCGGGCCCGAGGTCGCAGTGCAGTCCGAGCTGCTTGAAGTGCTCGATGAGGATGCCGCCCTGGGACTGGACGATCGCCTTGGGGAGCCCGGTGGTGCCGGAGGAGTACAGCACCCACAGCGGATGGTCGAAGGGGACCTGCTCGAAGACGGGTTCGGTGTCCGCGGAGGTGAGTGCGGACCATTCGAGGGCGCCTTCGGGAGCGGCGGTGCCCAGCACCGGGATATGGACGACGGCGCGCAGGGTGGGGAGTTCGCGGCGCAGTTCGGCGACCGTCTCGGAGCGGTCGTGTTCCTTGCCGCCGTAGCGGTAGCCGTCGACGGTGAAGAGGACGACGGGTTCGACCTGCTGGAACCGGTCGAGGACGCTGCGGGCGCCGAAATCCGGGGCGCACGAGGTCCAGACGCCGCCGACGGCCGCGGTGGCGAGCAGCGCGACGACCGACTGCGGAATGTTGGGGAGATAGCCGCTGACGCGGTCGCCGGGGCGGACCCCCAGGGCACGGAGTTCGGCGGCGAGGGAGCCGACCTGACGGCGGAGTTCGGACCAGCTGACGGGGACCTGGGTGTGGGTCTCGTCGACATGGAGGAGGGCCGGCGCGTCGGCGCGGAGGGGGTCCTCGGCGGTGCGCAGGGCGTGTTCCGCGTAGTTGAGGGTGGCACCGGGGAACCACTGGGCGCCGGGCATGGTGCGGTCGCCGATGACGGTCTCGTACGGGGTGGAGAACCGGATGTCGAACCAGTCGGCGACGGCTTGCCAGAAGGTGTCCAGTTCGTCGACGGACCAGCGGTGCAGCGCCGGATAGCCGCCTTCGGCCGGTGCTCCGTACCGCTCGGCCGCCCAGCTCTGGAAGCGGGTGACCGCCGCGGCGGCGATGCGCTCGGGGTCGGGCTGCCAGAGGGGGGCTTCGTTCGCTGCTGAGGTCATGGGGCGGCTCCCTGGCTGTACGGGTACGCGGGGTGGGCGTGGTTCGCGCGCACACGTGCTGGGGTGTGCGCGTGAGGCGGCTTTTACGGACGATGCCATGTGATCGTCTTCCGCACCAGGGTTCCCCACCCATGGTTGTCTGTCCGGCTATGTGGTCAGGCCACGGGTGAACGGAAGTTGAACGGAGCCCGCTGCCGCCCTGTCGGGTGGCAGGGTGAGCTGCATGAACGGTCGTGACCTGGTGCGCTCGGTGAAGTTGGTGGGTTCGGTACGGGGGCTGCGCACGGTGCGCTCGGCCTGGCGTCGGCAGCGCGCGGATGCGCGGGCGCTGCCGCCCCGTGGTGCGGAGCGGGCGAGGGTGCCGGGTCTGCTGGTGGGGGCGGAGCCCGGGCCCGGTGGTGGTGTGGTCAGGTTCGCCCGTTCGGAACTGAGTATCCGGGTGTCGTCGGGCGGTGCGGTGTTCTGGGCGTGGGACGGGGCGGAGCCGCTGCCGTCGTACGCGCTGTCCGGTCCGGCGCCGGAGCCGGATCCGCGTGCCGTGCTGGAGCCGGACAAGGACGGCGGCTGGCAGGTGGTGTCGGAGCGGCTGACCGTGGTGGTGTCGCGGCACGGGGCGGTGGAACTGCGCACGCCCGGCGGTGTGGTGCTCCGGCGGGAGCTGCCGCCGCGGTGGTGGGAGCCGGTGGCGGGGGGTTGCGCCCGGTGGGTGCAGCGGTCCGAGCTGCCGGCGGACGCCCGGTTCTTCGGACTGGGCGGGCGGGGGGCGGGGCCGCGGCTGCGGGACGGTTCGTACACGCTGTGGAACACCGACCCGGGCGGGCGCTTCGGGCCCGGTGACGATCCGCTGTATCTGACGATGCCGGTGCAGGTGGTGGTCTCGGACGCGGGGACGCATCTGGCCTTCCACGACAACACCTGGGCGGGGCGGGTGACGCTCAGCGAGGGCGAGGAGGGAGCGGGGTCCGGGCATGACCGTCCGGGGGTGTGCGAGGTGCGGATGGACGGGGGGCCGCTGCGCTGCTGGGTGGTGGCGGGGACGCCGGCCCGGGTTCTTCAGGGCTGGACGGCCCTGACCGGTGCGCCGGCGCTGCCGCCGTCCTGGGCGCTGGGTCCGCAGCACGCCCGGTGGGGGTTCGGGAGTGAGCGGGAGGTGCGGCGGGTGGTCGCCGGGTACCGGGAGCGGGGGCTGCCGCTGTCCGTGCTGCATCTGGACATCGACCATTACGACGGCCATCGGGTGTTCACCGTCGACCGGGAGCGGTTCCCCGACCTGGCGGGGCTGGCGAAGGATCTCCGGGAGGAGGACGGGGTGCGGCTGGTGTCGATCGTCGATCCGGCGGTGAAGGCGGAGCCGGGGAACGCGGTGTTCGATGCCGGTTCGGCGGTCGGAAGCGCCGGGGCGTTCGTGCGGGACTCGCGGGGGCGGGCGGTGCGCGGGGAGGTGTGGCCCGGGGAGTGCGTGTACCCGGACTTCACCGATCCGCAGGTGCGGGAGTGGTGGGGCGGTCTGTACGAGGAGCGGCTGGCGCACGGGTTCTCCGGGGTGTGGCACGACATGAACGAGCCGGTGTCGTTCACGGCATTCGGTGAGCCGACGCTGCCGCGGTCGGCGCGGCACAGTCTGGAGGGCCTCGGGGGCGATCACCGGGAGGCCCACAATGTGTACGGGCTGGCGATGGCGCGGGCCGGGTACGAGGGGCTCCGCCGACTGCGTCCGAACGAGCGGCCGTTCCTGTTCTCGCGTTCCGGCTGGGCGGGGATGCAGCGTTACGGGGGCACCTGGTCCGGTGATGTGGAGTCGGGCTGGCCGGGCTTGCGCGCCTCGCTGGCGCTGGTGCTGGGGCTCGGCCTGTGCGGGGTGCCGTATTCGGGTCCTGATGTCGGGGGGTTCGACGGGTCGCCGTCCCCCGAGCTGTATCTGCGGTGGTTCCAGCTGGGTGCCTTTCTGCCATTGTTCCGTACACACTCGGCGATCGACGCCGGGCGACGGGAGCCGTGGGAGTTCGGGCCGGAGGTGCTGCAGCACGCGAGGGCGGCGCTGGAGGAGCGGGAGCGGCTGCGTCCGTACTTTGTGACGCTGGCGCAGCTGGCCCGGCTGACGGGTGCGCCGTATGTGCGGCCACTGTGGTGGGGGGCGCCCGGGGACCGGGCGCTGCGGGACTGCGAGGACGCGTTTCTGCTCGGCGATGCGCTGCTGGTGGCGCCGGTGCTGCAGCGGGGCACGGACCGGCGGGCGGTGCGGCTGCCGCGGGGGCGGTGGTACGACACGGCGACCGGCGAGGTGTACGAGGGGCCGGGGCAGGTCCTGATCGATGCGCCGTTGTCGCGGATACCGGTGCTGGCGCGTGCGGGTGCGGTGATTCCGGTGCGGGGCGCGGACGGGGGGCTGGAACTGGAGGTGTGGGCTCCGGCTCCTGGGCGTACCGGGGGCGGACTGGTGGTCCGGGACACGGGTGACGGATGGGAGCACCCGGAGGTCGAGCGGTATACGTCGCGGCTGTCGGGCGGGCAGGTCGTGGTGGAACGGGACGGTGAGGAGGGTGGGGTGACCTGCCCGGTGCGGGTGCGTGGCGTGTGATGCCGTCAGCGGTAGCGGTAGCGGTAGCGGCCTTCGAACCAGGCGCGGGCAGCCCGGGTGTGGAGGGGGAAGGCCAGTTCGGCGGGGGCCCTGAGCAGGCTGTGGCCGGCTGTCTCGTCGGTGGGGACGGACGGCGGGAGTTCGGCGGCCGGACGTTGCGGGAGGAGGCCGAAGAGGAGCAGGTGGCCGTCCGGGGCGCTGAGGGCGTCGGCGAGACGGACGTCCTGCTGGTCGGCCTCGATGCCGGTCTCCTCGCGGAGTTCACGGACGACCGCGTGTTGCCAGGCCTCGCCGTGGTCGATGAAGCCGCCGGGCAGGGCGAGGCCGCCGAGCCGGGGCTCGATGGTGCGGGTGATGACGACGAGCGCAGTGCCCTGCCGGTCGGTGACGGGTAGCAGGGCGATGGCGACCGGGAGGGGGTTGCGGTACGCGATGTCGCCGCAGGCGGTGCAGGTGCGCGGCCAGGTCGCAAATCCCGATGGGTACGGCGCTCCGCAGCTGCTGCAGTGGGAGTCCTTCGTCGGTTGCGCCACCTGTTTCCTCCGCTCGGTTCCCTTTTCGGGCGTGGACACCCGCGCGGGCTGTAGCCGATCGTACTTCCGGGACACCCATGAGTCGTGGATGATGCGCTCATGACAGGCATCGCTTCCGCTTTCCGTGTCCTGGCAGCCACTGCTGCCGCCCTGCTCGCCTTCTCCGCCGCCACCCCCGCGGCCCAGGCGAAGACCGAGCCGAAGGCACCCGAGGAGTTCGTCGCACTGCGTTCGGTGGACCCCACGATCATCCAGGAGATGCGCTATCCCACCGGCCACAACTTCCTGGGCGAGCCGGTCGACGGGTACCGGCAGTCACTCTGCATCCTGACCCGGCCCGCGGCCCAGGCCCTGCACCGGGCACAGATGCGACTGCTGCGCCAGGGATACTCGCTGAAGGTCTACGACTGCTACCGGCCGCAACGGGCCGTCGATCACTTCGTACGCTGGGCCGAGGATCTCGACGACGAGGCGATGAAGGGCGAGTTCTACCCCCGGGTCGACAAGACACGGCTGTTCACGGACGGTTACATCGCTGAGAAGTCCGGACACAGCCGCGGCAGCACGGTGGACCTGACGCTGGTAAGGCTGCCCGCCGCGCCGACCAGGCCCTATTTGCCGGGCGAGCAACTGGTGCCCTGTGACGCGCCGCAGGCCGAGCGGTTCCCGGACAACTCGGTCGACATGGGCACGGGATTCGACTGCTTCGACACGCTGTCACACACCGACGACCCGCGGATCCAAGGTGTGCAGCGAGCCAACCGGCAGTTCCTCAAGACCGCACTCACGGATGCCGGCTTTGTGAATCTGGCCGAGGAGTGGTGGCACTACACCTTCAAGCCGGAGCCGTTCCCGGACACCTACTTCGACTTCCCGGTGGCCCGGCGGTCCGTCGCAGGGCGCTGAAGCCCGCGGCAACGCGGTGGGACGACGAATGGCCGGGACCACCCCCGCGGGTTCCGGCCATTCACCCTTCCACTCGGACGCGGACCGGCCGTATCCGGTTGCGCTCCCAGCCATTACGGTGCCCGTATGTCACAGCAGACGTTCCATTCGTACGAGGAGTTCTGGCCCTACTACGTAGCGATGCACTCCAGGGCAGCGACCCGGTGGGTTCATCTGACGGGGACCCTGACCGGGCTCGCGGTCACCGGCTACGGCCTGGCCCGTGGCCGGAAGCGGTATGCGGCGGCGCTGCCCCTGATCGGGTATGGCGCGGCCTGGCCCGCGCACTTCCTGATCGAGAAGAACAATCCGGCCACCTTCGGGCACCCCGCGTGGTCGCTGCGCGGCGATGTGCAGATGATCCGGATGATGCTGGCGGGGCGTGACGGAGAGCTGGCGGAGACCGCTGCCAAGTGGCTCGCCGAGAACCGCTGACCGTGGCACACTCCCGACGTTCCATCAAATCCATTGCCGGGAGGGGTTCTGCCGCACACGCGCACACCCGTGGTGGCCGGGTGGTTCACCGAGGACAGCACCGAGGGGGCTTCCGGCTGCCGGGCACCCGGTATTCGGCCTGCTCGTCGGTCTTCTTCCCGCGTCAGGACGCGTTCTGCCGCAAGCCGGGCTGCGCGGGCGGTGAGCCGGTCGAGACGCCGCTCTCCAAGCAGGGCACCGTCTGGTCGTACACCGACGGCCGCTACCGACCCCCTGCTCCGTACGTCTCCGACCCGGACGGGCCCTGGGAGCCGTACACCCTGGTCGCGGTCGAGCTCACAGCCGAGCGCATAGTGGTCCGGCGGTCGCGGTGGAACCCGCCCCGGAGAGCTTCCGTGCCTCGATCGCCCGGGCGGCGTACGAGGAGGCGGGCATCGGTCCCGGCGAACTGTCCCTCGCCGAGGTGTACGACCTCTCCACCGCCCTGGAGCTGGAGCGGTACGAGGACATCGGGCTGTGCGCGGCGGGAGAGGGCGCCAAGCTCGTACGCGAGGGGGCGACAGCGCTCGGCGGCCGCATCCCGGTCAGTCCGAGCGGCGGGCTCGCTTCGTTCGGCGAAGCGGTACCGGCGCAGACCATCGCCCAGGTCTGCGAGCTGACGTGGCAGCTGCGCGGCGGAGCGACAGGTTCCGGGGGCGCGTGCCGGAATCACCGCCAATCAGGGGCTGTTCGGGCACGGATCGGCGGTCGTCGCGGTCCGCTGAGATCTCCCGGATCCGCCCGCAACGCGTGGAAGCATCCGGCCCGTGTGTCGTGAACTGGGTTTGTTGTCAGCGTTCTTGACGAGCGATCAGCACCGGTGAACACTCCTTGCTCAGTCGCTGCCGCCACTTCCGCTCTGCGGCAGTCCGACATGGTCACCACGCTCGTCACGGACGGCCGGGCAGGGCAACGACCCCCCTGCCCTCGGCCTCCGTAGCCATGGAAGCGACCGGCGAGACCCGCCGGACAACCCCTAGGAGCGCCATGAGCAATGGAGACATTTTCGTCGGGGAAGTCGTCGGTACGGCGATCCTCATCCTGTTCGGCGCGGGTGTGTGCGCGGCCGTCACCCTCCACCACTCCAAGGCGAGAGCCGCAGGATGGACGGTGATCGCCTTCGGCTGGGGTTTCGGTGTGCTGGCCGGTGCGTACACCGCGGCCCCGCTGTCCGGCGGGCATCTCAATCCGGCGGTCACGGTCGGCATCGCCGTCGACACCGGGAAGTGGGACAAGGTCCCCCTCTACATCCTGGGGCAGATGGTGGGCGCGATGATCGGTGCCCTGCTGGCCTGGCTCACGTACTACGCGCAGTTCCGCGCCAACGCGGACGAGAAGACGGCCGTGCCGACGCTGGGGATCTTCTCGACCGCTCCGGAGATCCGCAGTCCGGTGGCAAACCTTGGCACCGAGATCATTGCGACAACCGGTCTGGTGCTGCCGATCCTGGCCTTCGGGAAGAACGCCGGAACCGGGATCGGACCGGTGGCGGGGGCAGGGGCTGGTGTCTACGGCTCCGGAATCTCCGTACTCCTGGTGTCCCTGCTGGTGGTGGGCATCGGACTGTCGCTCGGCGGACCCACCGGGTACGCGATCAATCCGGCCCGTGACCTCGGTCCGCGGCTGGTGCACGCACTGCTGCCGATACCGAACAAGGGAACGTCCGACTGGAGTTACTCCTGGGTCCCGGTGGTGGGACCGCTGGTGGGCGGGCTCCTGGCGGGCGTAGTCTTCCATGCCGCCTTCTAGTGCCGGTCATCCAGGTTCTGCCACTTCGGCTTCTCGACCTTGCGACAAGGGGACGTCATGACGGGCAGGTTTGTCGCCGCCATCGATCAGGGCACCACATCAAGCCGCTGCATCATCTTCGATCAGAACGGCGCGGTTGTCGCCGTCGACCAGCGCGAGCACCGCCAGATCTTCCCGAAACCCGGCTGGGTGGAGCACGATGCCACCGAGATCTGGACCACGGTCCAGGCCGTGGTGGCGGGTGCGCTCGCCAATGCCGGGCTCCGGGCACAGCAGCTCAGCGCGCTCGGCATCACCAACCAGCGCGAGACGACCGTGCTCTGGGACCGGGCGACCGGGCAGCCCGTGCACAACGCCGTCGTCTGGCAGGACACCCGTACGGCCGCCCTCTGCCACGAGCTCGGCGGCGCGGACGGTCAGGACCGCTTCCGGGGCATCACCGGGCTGCCACTGGCCAGTTACTTCTCCGGACCCAAGGCCGCCTGGCTGCTGGACCACGTACCGGGCCTGCGGAGCCGAGCCGAGCGGGGCGAGATCGCCTTCGGCACCATGGACTCCTGGCTGATCTGGAATCTCACCGGGGGCACGGACGGCGGCGTCCATGTCACGGACGTGACCAATGCGTCGCGCACGATGCTGATGAATCTGGAGACGCTGGAGTGGGATCCGTCGATCCTCACGGCGATGAACGTCCCGGCGGCGGTGCTTCCGGAGATCCGGTCGTCGGCGGAGGTGTACGGGACGGCGGTCGGCGCACTCGCCGGGGTGCCCGTGGCCTCCGCGCTCGGCGACCAGCAGGCGGCGGTCTTCGGACAGGCCTGTTACGACCCGGGTACCGCCAAGAACACGTACGGCACCGGGAGTTTCCTGCTCCTCAACACCGGGAACAGGCCCGTGCCGTCGAAGAGCGGGCTGATCACCACGCTCGGCTACAAGATCGGCGACCAGGCCCCCGTCTACTGCCTGGAGGGCTCGATCGCGATCACCGGGGCGCTCGTCCAGTGGTTCCGCGACCAGCTCGGGATCATCCGGAGCGCCGAGGAGATCGAGGCGCTGGCGGCGAGCGTCGACGACAACGGCGGGGCGTACGTCGTCCCTGCCTTCTCCGGGCTGTTCGCCCCCTACTGGCGTTCGGACGCCCGCGGGGTCATCACCGGGCTCACCGGTTACGTCACCAAGGCGCATCTGGCCCGCGCCGTTCTGGAGGCGACCAGCTGGCAGACGCGTGAGGTCGTCGACGCGATGTACCAGGACTCGGGAGTGCCGATCACGACGCTCAAGGTGGACGGCGGGATGACGGCGAACCGGCTGCTCATGCAGCACCAGGCGGATGTTCTTGGGGTTCCGGTGATCCGGCCGAAGATCTCCGAGACCACGTGCCTGGGCGCGGCGTACGCGGCGGGGCTTGCGACGGGGGTGTGGTCGGGGCTCGACGAGCTCAAGACGCACTGGCAGCGCGATGTGGAGTGGGAACCGCGCATGGAGCCGGAGATCCGTGAGCGCGAGTACGACAACTGGCGCAAGGCCGTGGAGCGGAGCCTGGGCTGGGAGGAGGAGGGCGCCGGCAGCAGGTAGAGACTCCGTACACCGGCCGTTTCGCGGTTCCGGAGGCGGCTGCGGACATGGGCCCGTGCCCGGTCCCGGAGTACGCGGTTCCCTGCACGGTCCCGCATCCGGTGGACCCACGACGCGCGGCCCGTACCCCGGTCGGCGGGGGTACGGGCCGCGTTCCGCCGCTGTGCTCAGGTGGTGGCCGGCTCGCGGGGCCGGTCCGCGTGGGCGAGTGCGTGCTCGACGACCGCCACCAGCACGTCCCGTACCGAGGACCGGTCGCGCGCATCGCACATGAGTACCGGTACCTCGGGGTCGAGGTCCAGCGCCGCCTGCACCGTCTCCGTCGGGAACCGGTCGGCTCCCTCGAAGCAGTTGACGGCGACGGTGAACGGGATCGCACGCTGCTCGAAGTAGTCGACGGCCGCGAAGCAGTCCTCCAGACGCCGGGTGTCGGCGAGGACGACCGCGCCCAGCGCTCCTTGGGCCAGTTCGTCCCAGAGGAACCAGAACCGGTCCTGCCCCGGTGTGCCGAAGAGATACAGCACCAGGTCCTCGCGGAGCGTGATCCGCCCGAAGTCCATGGCCACCGTGGTGGTGGTCTTGGACTCGACTCCGTCCGTGTCGTCCACCGGGCGGCCGGCCTCGCTCAGCCGCTCCTCCGTCCGCAGTGGTCTGATCTCGCTGACCGCGCCCACCAGCGTCGTCTTGCCCACGCCGAAGCCGCCCGCCACCAGGATTTTCAAGGTAACCGGCTCCACGGGCCGCCTGCTGCGGCTAGAGCGCCCGAAGGCCATTGATCACCTCGCGAAGAATGTTCACGTCCGGCAGCTCGGCCGGCGGAACGGGACGGGTCACATGCACCAGTTCGTCCTCGACGAGATCGCCGACCAGCACCCGGACCACCCCGACGGGGAGATCCAGACCGGACGCCAGCTCGGCGATCGACTGGGGCATGGTGCTGCAGAGTTCGACGATCTCCACGTGTTCCGGGGAGAGCGTCTGGTCCCGGCCGGGGTCGTCGGCCGCCGGTTCGGGGACGACAACCGCGATCAGGTCGAGACGGTGGCGGGACGCGCTGCTGGTACGGCCCCGGGTCATCGCGTAAGGACGGACCACCGGCCCCGCATCGGCGTCGTACCAGCGTGACGACTGCAGGTCGGTGGGAGCGGCCGGGGATCCGGGGGGTACGCCCCGGGACGAGTCAGCGCTCATGCCCGCCCCTCACCCTCCGGCAGGCAGACCGGGCGTCCGTGGGGCGTTGGCCAGGTGTGCCCCCACACGCTTGACCATCAGCGTCATCTCGTACGCCACCTGCCCCACGTCGGAGTCCGAGTCGGCCAGCACGGCGAGACAGCTGCCGTCACCAGCAGCCGTGACGAAGAGGAACGCCTCGTCGAGTTCGACGACGGTCTGACGGACACAGCCCGCGTCGAAGTGGCGCCCGACGCCCTTGGCGAGGCTGTGGAATCCGGAGGCGACGGCCGCCAGATGCTCACTGTCCTCCCGGGTCAGGTCCTGGGACGTGCCAGTGGGGAGGCCGTCGCTGGAGAGCACCAGAGCCTTGCGGATGCTGCCGACACGCTCGACGAGTTCGTCGAGCAGCCAGTCGAGTTCGCCGGAGCCCTGGCGTGTGGCGTTGGATGCTGCGGCGTTCGGTGCGGTCATCGACCGTCCCCTCCCGGAGTGGTTCCTTGAGCTGTCTCACCGGGCCCGGTCGCTTCCTCGGCATTCTGCCGCCGGCCGCGCTGCCAGCCTCGTTGGAGCGAGGCCATTCGGCTGCGTACCTCGTCCGCGTCCCGCTCGATGTCCTCGGCCGGTTCCGCTCGGGCCGGCTCGGAAGCACGTCCGCCGGATGTGCCGCGGAGCTGCGGGGCGAGGTTGGCCTGCCGGATCCGGCGGGGCAGTCCGCCCACGGTTCCCGGGTGCGAGGGGGGTGCGGTCGGTGGCGTCGCTTCGGCGGGTGCCGACGCAAGTGCGGCGGGCTCGGTGGATGTCCGGAAGCCGGTGGGCTGCCGGGGTTCGGTGGGCCGCCGGGTGGCGGCGGAGACCCAGGCGTCGCTGGTGGACTGCCCGGGGGCATAGGTGGAACGGCCGTTGTCGTACGAGGACGCGCCGATGTCCCTTCCGGTGTCCGTCGGCTCCTGGTCGGTGGCCGTCGGGTGCGCGCGGCCGGCCTCGTCGACGCGTCGGCCGCGGTCGGTGACCAGTGTCGGTGGCTTGCGGCGGGGCAGCGGAACCGGGCCGCCGGGGCGCATCGTCCGGACATCGGCCGTGGGTCCGGAGATCCGGCCGGAGGCCTGCTGGTGCTGTTCGCGGTCGGCGTCACGACGGAGGTCGCGGGCGCGGAAGATGCCACCGCGTTCGCTCTCGGTGTCTTCGATGTCGGACACTGCGTCAAGGGCCGGATCGAGTACGGATTCGAGTACCGGGTCCGACACGAAGCCGAGTGCGTCGACCGGACCTTCGAGTTCGACCGGTCCGTCCAGGACGGTCGGGTCCGCGAACCCGCTGGAGACCGGAGTGAGTACGCCGGGCCTGGCCTCGCCCGCGCGATCGGCTGTCCGCCGGTCCGCCACACCGTCCCTGTGGCTCTTGTCGCCGCGCGGCGCCTCCTTGCCGGTCCTGCCGCTGCCGATCGACTTCTCGGCCCGTCGGTCGAGGCGGAATCCCGAGCCGTGCGTATCGACGGCATCGGTGAGCAGGGCCGCCGGAATGAAGACGACGGCGGTGGTGCCTCCGTACGGAGAGGTCTGCAGTGAGACCCGGACGTTCTGTCGCTGGGCCAATCGGCTCACCACGAAGAGGCCGAGCCGGTCGGTGTCGGAGAGCTCGAACTCCGGCGTCTCGGCGAGCCGCAGATTGGCGTCCAGGAGGACCTCGGGCGGCATGCCGAGGCCACGGTCGTGGATCTCGAGGGTGAAGCCGTTCGCGACGCGTTCGCCGTGCACCTGGACCGCGGTGTGCGGGGGTGAGAACACGGTGGCGTTCTCCAGGAGTTCGGCGATCAGGTGCGTGAGGTCGGCAACGGCCGTCCCGCCCACGCCGAGGCGCGGCAGCCGGCGGACCTCGATGCGCTCGTAGTCCTCGACCTCGGCGACGGCTGCGCGCACCACGTCCATCAGCTGGATCGGCTTGCGCCACTGCCGGGACGGCGCGGCGCCGGAGAGGATCACGAGGCCCTCGGCGTGCCGCCTCATGCGGGTGGTGAGGTGGTCCAGGCGGAAGAGATCCGCGAGTTCGTCGGTGTTCTCGGTCCGGCGCTCCATGGCGTCCAGCAGCGTCAACTGGCGGTGCAGCAGCACCTGGTTGCGGCGGGCGAGGTTGACGAAGACCTCGGAGACACCGCGGCGCATGTCGGCCTGCTTGACCGCGGCCTCGACAGCCGCGCGTTGCAGCGTGTTGAGTGCCTGGCCGACCTGGCCGATCTCGTCCTTCTCGTACCTCAGCTGCGGGGCCTCGGTCTCGACGTCGACGTGCTCGCCCGCGGCAAGGCGGCGCATCACGCTCGGCAGCCGTACGCCGGAGACCTCGTGGGCGTCCTTGCGAAGCCGGGAAAGGTCGCGGACGAGCTCACGGCCGATGCGTACGGAGACGAAGACGGAGACGAGCAGGGCGAGGAAGCCGAGGACACCCGCGACACCGGCCTTGATCAGAACGCTGTATCCGGCGGGCTTGCCGCGGTCCTGGAAGCGGTTGTTCATCTCGGTCGAGTCGTTGGCCAGCCGGTCCAGGACCGGCGGAGCCACTTCCTGCCAGCGTTCGACGTCGACCGCGCGGGGGTTGTCGGTGGGGCCCGCGGCGACAATCTTGTTCTCCGCGGTGCGCAGCGGCTCGCTCTCCGGGCTCGTCCAGAACTGCTCCACCCGCCGCCGCTCCGCCACTGGGAGTTCCTCGCTGTTGATCTCGACGAGCAGCTTGCGGTTCGCGACGAGGTCGGAGATCTGTCGGAGTTCGGGGGCGTCGAGCCGGCCGGCGACGAGTGCCGACGCGACCAGTGCGTCCTCCCGGGACAGCAGTTCGCGGGCCCGTGAGATGCCCACCAGGGCGCGCACCTGCTTGTCCAGCAACACGTCTTCCATGGTGTGGAGACCAGTCAGGAAGCGGTAGCAGGGGTCGATGAGACCGTTGTAGAAATCCAGTGCCTGACTGCGGTCGATGGTGCGCTTCTCGACCGAGTCGCGGAGCGCGCCGAGGCCTTCGATGGCGCCGAGGATCGAATTGAGCTGTGCTTCGGCGTCGGTGCTCAGGGCGTCGCGAATACTCTTCTGCTGTGCGCTCTTCTTGACGTCCGCCACGACGCGGTCGGTGGCGGCACGCCGGCGGCGCAGCAGAGGAAGGGCGTCGGAGGCGCGGGGGTCCGCGAGGAAGACAAGGGTCTGCCGGCGCTCGTTCTGGACCACCCGGACGGCGTCCTCCAGCGGGTGGCCGACTTTCTCCACGATCGTGCTCGCACCCATCAGCTGGTTGGCCTCACGGCCGGTCAGGTAGGTGGCGAAGCCCCAGAGGGCGGTGAGGGAGACGAGCGGTACCAGCAGCAACGCCACGATCTTCCTGCGGATGGACTTTCCGCGAAAGCGCATGGCCTCCCCCAGCTCAGCCCCTCGTGCGGGGGCGGTGTTCCGTCAATAAACGGCGTGAGCCTACTACTGCCTCACAGACAACTCGAAGGCATGTCCGGACGATTTTCAGCCGGACTGGCAGGCGCTGGGCGTGAGTTGTCTTGGTATTCCGGGAGATGAAGTTCACGAAAGCGTCAGAAGAGACCCGTCAGAGCGCCGCATTCCCCCACATGGCAGTTGGCTGGAAGTCTTCGTTCCGTGATAGATCAAGGGAATCTTCACGACGATTCACTCGTCCGTCTGTACGGGCGTCGGGGCGCGGGGTAGGGGATTTATGGCGAGGGCGTGCGGCAGGGCGATCCGGTCCGCCTGCGTAGAAACGGCGCATGCCGGGCAACAACCCTGAAGTCGGACAGTGGTGGGGAGTGGAAAATCCTTGGACACGGAAGAGCGTCGGAGCACCAGGGCGCCGGCGGCGGGCGGGACACGGATCCCGCGGCAGCCGCTGTGGGTGGAGGAACCTGCCGTACGGCTACGTATGCCGGATCCGGTGCGTACGTCGGCCGTGCGCGCCGTACTCATCATGTCGCTGACGATCATCCAGGCCATGGTGGCGTTCCTGGCCACACTGACGGGCTCGTGGCTGGCCTTCCCGATGGTGCTGAGCAGCGTGGGCAGCACAGTGGTCGCCACTTGGTCGGTGCTGGACGTGTGGGTGACCCGCCAGGTCTGGAATCAGCGCCATGGCGTGGTGTCCATGCCCAGCAGCTCGGCACGGCAGCTGCGCCGGGAGCGGCGTGCGACCCGTCGGGCGGCGAGGGCCACGGACCGGGAGGCGGCTCGGATACGCCGCCGGGGCGCGCGCAGCCTGTCGCGGGCCTGACCTCGTGTGCCCCGGCGGAACGTCGAGGTCTCGCTCAGTCCTGCCGGTCTTCGTGGGCCCGGGGCGTGTCGAGGGCTCCGACTGCCTCTGATACGTCGGGCGTCGCCGGTGTGCGCTTGAACATGCGGGTCGCGGTGATCTCTCCGTGCACCGTCTCGCCGTTCGGATCCTGCTGTGGCAGGCCGGGACGCAGGTGCTCCTCCACACTGATGTACTTCAGTCCCGCCCTCAGGTCCGCGTCGTTGCGCAACCGGATGACCAGCGGGAATTCGGCGAGCGCCGTGGTGTCGAACAGACCCGTGGTGTAGAGCAGTTGTACGCCGAGGGCGTCCGACACAGCGCGCTGGAGCTCCAGCAGATACGTGGCATTGGCGCGGCCGATGGGATTGTCGAGGAAGAGCGTGCCCGCGTGGCGGTGCTGGTGCCGGTCGCGGCCCCGGTCGTTGCTGCGCAGGGCGGCCATCGTGCAGTACAGGGCGATGGCGGCGGTCAGCAGCTGGCCGCCGGAGAAGACGTCGCCCATCTGTCCGACCGGGACGCGTTCCGCGCGGAGCACCGCGTCCGGCTTGAGGATCTCCACGGCGATGCCCTTGGGCTCCAGGGCCGCCTCTACGCCGCGCAGCAGGAGGGACATACCGTCCCTCCGCAGGTCGGAGTTCTTCTTGAGGGCGGCGCGAGTGGCCTCGTCGATGACGTCGCCGAGCCGCTCGGTGAGCGTCGCCTGGTCGGACTCCTCGAAGCGGATTCGGAGGAACTCCTGGCCGGACCACTCCCCCAGGCCCTCGGGGAGCTGGGAGAGCCGCTGGGCGGAACGGAGGGTGGTGAGTGCGGACTCCACGAGTCCGCGGAGCCGGTCGACGATGGAGTCGCGGTTGCGCTCCAGCTGGGCCAGCTCGTCGGTGAGGACGCGGAGCCGGGGCGCGAAGGCAGCGGCCCACTTCTCGGCGTGCTCCGGCAGTGCCGCGGCCGGGAGTTCGCGGATCTGCTGCCGGGCAGGGGTCCGGACCTGCTCGTACCGGGTGGAGTTGGCGTGCCGTACGAGGACGTCGCTCGCCTCGCGTACGGCGCTTTCGGCGGCGGAGAGGTCGGTGGTGCAGCCGCGCAGCGAGCGACGGGCCTCGGCCGCGGACTGCCGTGCCTCGTCGAGGCTGCCGGGGTACGGCTCGGGGGCCTCCGGGTCGTCGTCGGCGCCGTGGTCCCTGAGAAGGTCGCGCAGCAGGGCGGCGGTCTCGTCGAAGCCTCCGGCGGATGCCTCGGCGGTGTGGTGGGCGTGGAGCAGTTCGGCGTGGGCGGCGCGGGCGGTGTCCAGGGCGCCGGTGGCGGTGCCGAGTTCGGCCGTGGCCGTACGCAGGAGGGTCTGGGCCTGCTCGGCGTCGGCGGGGACCAGCTCGTCGGGGAGCTCGGTGTGGTGGGTCTCGCCGTCGACCGGGGCGAGACGCTCGGCCTCGCCGCGCAGCCGGCCGAGCTGCTCGCTCGCGGCGGAGGCACGGGTCTCCAGGAGCTGGACCAGGGATTCGGCGCGGGCGGCAGCCGCCTGGCGCGACGGGCCGTCGGCTCCGTCGGTGCCTTCGAGGAGCTGGGCGGCGCGGGTGCGGACCTTGTTGGTGAGCCGGTCCAGTTCGGCGAGGGCGGCGCTCTCGTCGCTCTCGGCGCGGGCCTGTTCGGCGCGCAGGTCGGCGCCGACCCCCACCTTCTCGTACAGCTGGGATGCGGCCCGGTAGGCCTCGCGCAGAGCGGGGAGGGCGGGGCGCGGGGAATCGCCCTCGGGCTCAGGGAGGCTCTCCGGGGCGCCTGCGATCTCCGCACGCTCGGCGCGCAGGGCTCGGGCGGTGCGGCGGGCGTCGTCGGCCGCGCGCTGGGCGGCCCTGCGGTCCTCGTCGGCGGCGCGGGCCCGCTCCAGGCAGACGGTGGCGCGGGCCTCGGACTCGGCCGCCTCCTCGACGAGCTCGCGCAGTCGTGCCTGCCAGCGCGGGCGTTCGCGGAGCCGGTGGGCCAGGCCCGCGAGGGCGTCGGCGACGCGGCGGGCACGCTGGGCGGCTTCCTGGCGCTCGTCGCGGACGCGGGCGGTGTCCGCGGCGGCTTCGTCGGCCTCGGCGCGCGCCGAACGGGCCTCGGCCAGCATGGCCTGGGCCGTCTCGGCGGCCGTGCGGGCGGTACGGGCGGCCTCGGCGAGTTCGGCGAGCATGCCGGGCGGGCAGTCGGCGCGCCAGGAGCCGATGCGGGCGGCGAGGGACCGGTCTCCGGCGAGGCGGGCCGCAAGCGTGCGGATGTCCTCGTCGCGCTCGGCGGCCCGGCTCCGCAGCGCCTGGCGTTCCTCGTCGGCGGCATGCTCGTCGTGCATCGCCGGGTTCGGCGGGACGAGGAACACCCCGTCGGTGCTCCGGGCCGAGCCGGGGGCGGGTACGGGGGCGAGCAGCGCGGCGGTCGTGCCGACGGCAACGGCGGAGCGCGGCAGCAGAGCAGCGCCGTCCAGGACTTCGCGGGCGCGGGCGTGCGAGTCGGCGTCGGTGATGATCACGCCGTCGACGAGCTCGGGGCGGGCGGCGAGCACCGCCGCGTGGTCGGCCGGGTCGACGGCCTGGGCGAGGTAGCGCCAGCCCGGCAGGGCCGGGATGCCGTGCTCACCGAGGTATTCGACAGTGGCGAGCACGTCGGGTCCGGGCGGCAGCAGTCCGCCGTCGCCGAGTGCGCCGAGGATACGGGAGTCGTCGGCCGCTGCGGTGCGCAGTTCGAAGAGGCGGCGTTCGGCGGCGGCGATGCCCTCGTCGAGCAGCTCCCTCAGGTCGTCGGCGCTCCGGTCGAACTCCTCTGCGGTGAGCGGCTGTTCGGCGGTCAGGGAGTGCTCGCCCGTGGTGGTGCGGTCGGTGGCGAGTTCCTGGCCGGCTACGGCCTGCCGGTCGGAGCCGGCCGCGGCGGTGCCGGAGCCCGTACCTGCTCCTGGCCCGTCCTCGCGCCCGTCCTGCGGTGCCGCGGTGCCTGACGCGGTGCCCGGTGCGTTACCGGTGGCTCCGCGACGGGGCCGGGGCACACCGGCGCCGTGCGCCGAGGGGAGGCCCAGCAGGTCGGCGAGGCGGTGGTCGGCGGCGATCGACTCGGCGGCCCTGAACTCGGCCTCGTACGACTGTTCTGCCGCCTGTGCACCATCCGCGGCGCGCGCCGCGGCGAGCTCGGCTCGGCTCTCGGCTGCCGCCGCTTCCCTGGCCCGGTCGGCCGCGGCTCCGGCCGCTTCCCGTGCGTCGTTCCAGGTGGCGACGGTGGACTGTTCGGCGTCGCTCGCGGCGAGGGCGGCCCGCGCCGGATCGGCGTCCGGCGCGGTGTTGTCGAGCCAGCCCGCCCGTACCGCCTCGGCGGTCTCCTGCTCGACCTCGGCGAGGCGCTGGCGCAGATGTCCGGCCTCACTGCGGGCGCGCTGGGCCTCGGTGGCGGCGGTGGTGGCATCCCGGTGGGCGGTCTCGCCCGAGGCCTGGAGGGTGTCGGAGCGCTCCTCCTCCTCGTTGGCCAGCTGCTCGCCGGCTTCCGCGGCGGTGTGCAGAGCGCGTACGAGGTCGGCGGCAGCGGTGGCGCGGGCGGCGAGCGCGGGTGCGGCGTCGCGTTCGGCCTCGCGGATGGCCACGGCGACGCGCGCGGACCGGTCGGCGGCGGCGCGGTGGCGCAGCACTGCTTCGGCGGCCTGCCAGGCGGAGTGCAGGGTGCGGGCGTCGACCAGTTCGCGACGCTGGGCGGCCGCGCCCTTCTCGGCTGCGGCCAGGGCCAGGGAGGCGTGCCGGTAGGCCAGTTCGGCGGCGATGAGAGCGTTGCGGCTGCGGGCCTCCTCGGCGGCGGTGACGGTGTGGGCGGCGCCCGTCACCTGCTGGGCGAGGTCGGCGGTGCGGCCGCGCTCCTGGGCGGCCCGGGCGGAGAGCCTGCGGGCGAGGGTGCGGGTGCGGCGTTCGGCGCCAGCGTGGATGTCGCGGGTACGGGAGCGGGTGCCGGTGGCTTCGACGATCCGGCCGAGCAGGTCGACGGAGCCTGCGGTGAAGTCGCGTTCCGCGGTGAGTTCGGCCCGGCGGCCCAGCTTGTTGCCGAAGCCGCTGACCAGGTCGGCGAGACCGTCTGTGTCGCGGGTGTCCGTGACGGCGCGGAGCAGCAGGTCGGTGAAGTCGGAGTCCTTCTTGACCGCGAAGAGCCCGGCCGCCTCACCCTCGTCGGCGTTCATCTCGCGCTGGTAGCGGAAGAGTTCGGGGTCGAGGCCCAGGTCGCCGAGGTGCTCGTTCCACCGGTCGTGGATCTCTTCCCAGTGCACATCGAGGTGCTGGTAGAACTTGCCCGCATCCGTGAGGGCGTCCCGGAAGCCCTTCATGGTGCGGCGCCTGCCCTGGGCGCCGGAGGTGCCTTCGACGGGGCGGCCGACGGCGGTGGCCTCGGCGACCGGCAGCGAGTCGAGGCTGAGACCGGGTCCGGGGCGGAAGGAGTACCAGGCCTCCGCGAACTTCCGCGGGTCGTTGGAGACCTGCCGTCCGCGCCACTCGCTGACCTTGCCGACGACGACGCACTCGCCCGTGAGGGTGTGCTGCCACTCCAGGGCGACATGACCGCAGTCGTCGGCGAGCAGGAACTTGCGCAGCACGCCGGAGCTGGCGCCGCCGAGGGTGTTGCGGTGGCCGGGCAGCATCACGGAGAAGATCAGTTTCAGCAGGACGGACTTGCCGCCGCCGTTCTCCAGGAAGAGCACACCGGCGGGTGCCGGGCGGCGCGGCGGGCCGACCGGCTCCTCCTCGAAGAACTCCGCCTGGGCCGGCGCGGGGTTGGGCACGGGTTCGCCCACTCCGCGCAGGTCAAGCACGGTGTCGGCGTAGCGCGCACCGGCAGGCCCGATGGAGTAGAGGCGGACCCGGGACAGCTCGTACATGGCGGCGGACTCTCGTCGTTCGGAAAGCAGGAGTGGGCGGCGGTGGGGGTGCTCAGGCGTGGAAGGGCAGACCGGCGTCGGCCGCCAGTTCCAGGTCGTCGCCGTCGGGGGGCGGCAGCAGTGTCGCCGTTCCGTCGGTGACGGGTACGACGCCGAGGTCCAGGAGTTCGGCCATGGCGGCGGTACCCGCCATGTCGCGTACCTGCAGCTGGTAGCGGGCGGTGGTGCGGAAGGCTCCTCCGGCGTCGTCCCCGGTGCGCTGGAGGAACCCGGAGTCGGTGAGGAAGGCGACGGCCTTGCCGACGATGCCGGTGGTGGATCCGGCCAGCCGCCGGGCGTCCTTCGTCGCGCCGGTGGCGCTGCGCCGGGCATAGATCCGCCAGGCGGCTTCCAGCCCCGGGGCGTCGGTGGCCGGGTCGGTGTTGTCGCCGTGTTCCTCGGCCCGCTCCTCCAGGCGGTGGCAGGCCTGGCGCACGAACGCGTCGATGCCGTTGACCGTGACCCGGCCGATGTACGCGTCGTCGGCGAGGTCCTCGGGGCGCGGGAAGGCCATGGCGGCGACGGCGAGATGAGCCAGCCCGTGCAGGAAGCGGTCGGCCGAGTCGGAGGAGGCGCGGCGGGCGTAGTCGCCCATGCGGACGGCGAAGACGGAGTCCTCGCCCGCGGTCACGGCCATGCCGGCACGGGTGGAGACCTCCAGGACGACGAGACCGAGTCCGGTGGCCACGGCATCGGCGAGCCGGGCGAAGGATGTCTCCTCCCGGTAGCGCCGGAGGAGCTCGGCGTATTCGGCGTCGCGGGCGGGCAGCAGCTTGGGCTGCAGCCCGAAGGCGACAAGCCGGGCGGCGTCGGCCGCGTCGGCCGGGGTGACGGCGGTGGGCGCCGCAGGCTCGTGGGCGGCGTCGCCCTCGGTCGCGTACCCGGCGGTCGGCTCGCTCCACGCGTCGGTGTGCTCTGCGCGGTAGTCGCTCACGACGGTCGCTCCTCGGTGCGGGATCTCGGTGGTACGGGGTGGGCGGCGCCGGCTCTCACGGCGTCCGTACGGAAGGGTGCGGGCAAAGCCGCGCATCCGGACGTGGCGGCCCGGGGCCGGCGGTGATCAGGGTTCCGCGGGGTCCGGCGCCCCTGCCCGCTCATGAGGCCTCCGAGCGGTCCGCGGCCATGCCCGCCGCGTCCAGCAGGGCCATGCCCACGATCAGGTCCGCCCCGCCGAACTCCGGGTCGTCCAGCCGGGTCCCGTCGTCGACGGCGAACAGCAGGCGCCGCTCGCCCTGCCGGTAGGCGGTGCCGACGGGCGGGGACGCGGCGTGCACCGCGAGCAGGGCGACCAGATAGGGCAGGTCCGGATCGCTCCGCCGGGCCTCGGCGAGGAGTCCGGAGAGCCGGCGCGGTGCGTCGTGCTCCAGATCGAGGAGGTTCATGGCGCTCGCCAGCTGCTCCTCGCTGAACCTGCTGTCGTCCGGGGTGGCGATCAGATCCGGCTCGGGCATCTCGGCACCCAGATGCTCCCGCTCCAGGGGCGGGGTGAGCAGCATGTCGACCAGGTCACCCACCCGTACCGAGGTGGGTGTGCGCAGCCCCGCGCCGTGGGCGAAGAACGCGTCGGTGACGCGGATGGCCTCTTCCACGGGGAGCGGCAGCAGCGGGGCGACCAGCTGGCCGTACAGATCGAGGCCGGTCCTGGCCGTGGGGGTGGCGAACGCCTGCCGGTCCTGTTCGGCACGGAACAGCGGTCCTGCCTCCAACAGGCGGGACTGCAGCTGGGTGTGGCGGCGGATGCAGTCCTTGACTATGTCGACGAGCTCGGCGGCGCGGCGCTTGTGCTCGGGTTCCTCCGCCTCGTCCCGGGCCTTGCGGATGTTGGTGAGGATCGCGTTCTCATGGCGGTAGCGGTCGGCCACGTGGTCCAGTGCCTCGGCGATCATGTCGGGCACGGCGTTGAGCCAGTCGACGGCCCTGACGTTGCGCCGGGTCGCCTCCAGCGTCTTGCGGAGCGTCTCCGCGTACTGCACGGTGCGGTAGCGGGCCTGTTCGGCGGCGAGCTGCGCATCGGCGAGGCGGCCCCGGCTGATCAGGACCTCCAGTTTCACCTCGGCGGCGATCTGGGCGCTGGTGACGTCCGTGTCGAGGGCGCCGACCAGGACGTTGACCGCTTCGTCGGTGGCCCTCAGATAGACGCTGCCGCCGTAACCGGGTACCTCTTCGATCAGCTTGAAGTCGTAGTCCCTGCGGACATAGACCCCGTCCGGGCCGAACGTGCCGTACACCGCGCGGAAGCCGCGGTCCACGCTTCCGACGTTGATCAGGTTGTCGAGCACCCAGCGGGCGACTCGCTCGTGCTCCGCGGTGGGACGACGCGGCGCCTGGGCAGCGACGCGCGGGAGCAGTTTGGCCACTATCTGCTCGTGGTCGGCGCCCGTGTCGAAGTCCATGTGCAGCGTGACCTGGTCGATCGCGGCGAGGGCGACCTCCGCCATCGCGTAGACCGTGTACTCACCGGCCAGATTCGCCTTGCGCACGTCGAGGTCGTGCAGCGGCGCCGTGCAGGCGAGCGCGCGCAGCCGCCGGGAGAGCCCCTCGTCGGCGGCCGGGCCCGGGGCGGGCCGCGGCCCCGCGCTGAGCTGGGGCGCAGCGTTGTCCGTGTAGGCAGGCGAAGTCACGCTGCACAGATTAGGTCCTCACACCGACAACGGTCGAAACGGCGCAGAAGCGACCGGTTGCGGCACTCCGTATCCTCCGCCGCCGGGTGTGCGCAGGACCAGCACATCGCCGGGCGCCAGTTCGGCCGTGTCACATCCCTCCAGCGAGGTGACCGTGTTCTTCCCGTCGGCTCGCTCGATGTGCTGGCTGCCCAGCGCGCCCGGTTCGCCGCCCGCCATGCCGTACGGAGGGACGCGGCGATGTCCGGTGAGCAGCGCCACCGTGACGGGTTCGAGGAACCGGAGTCTGCGCTCGACCCCACAGCCGCCGTGCCACCGGCCCGCTCCCCCGCTGCCGTCCCGTACCCGGAAGCTCTCGACCAGGACCGGGTAACGCCATTCGAGCACTTCGGGATCGGTGAGCCGGGAATTGGTCATATGGGTCTGCACGGCGTCGGTGCCGTCGAAGCCGTCGCCGGCGCCCGAGCCGCTGGCCACCGTCTCGTAGTACTGGACGCGGTCGTTGCCGAAGGTCAGGTTGTTCATGGTGCCGGAGCCCTCGGCCTGGATGCCGAGCGCCCCGTACAGCGCGCCCGTGACGGCCTGGGAGGTCTCCACATTGCCCGCGACGGTGGCCGCGGGATGGACGGGCGCCAGCATCGAACCCGCCGGGACTCTGACCTCCAGGGGTTTGAGGCAGCCGCTGTTGAGCGGGATGTCGTCGGCGACCAGGGTCCGGAAAACGTACAGAACCGCGGCCATGACGACGGACTTCGGGGCGTTGAAGTTCCCGGGCTGCTGCGGCGAGGTGCCGGTGAAGTCGACGATCGCGCTGCGGGCGGTACGGTCCACGGTCAGCGCGACCTCGATCACGGCGCCGTTGTCGGTCTCGTAGCGGTACGAACCGTCGTGCAGCCGGGCGACGATCCGGCGTACGGACTCCTCGGCGTTGTCCTGCACGTGGCCCATGTACGCGTCGACGGCCTCGGCGCCGAACTGGTCCACCGTGCGGCGCAGTTCCGCGATGCCCTTCTCGTTGGCGGCGATCTGGGCCCGCAGATCGGCGAGATTGGTGTCGGGGTCACGGGACGGGTACGCGGCGGTGGTGAGCAGCTCGCGGGTCTCGGTCTCGCGGAACCTGCCGTCCCTCACCAGCAGCCAGTTGTCGAACAGCACCCCTTCCTCGTCGATGGTGCGGCTGAAGGCGGGCATGGAGCCGGGGGTGATGCCGCCGATCTCGGCGTGGTGGCCCCGTGACGCCACCAGGAATCTCAGCCCCGACCCGTTCTCGCCGCGTTCGTCGAACACCGGGGTCACCACCGTCACATCGGGCAGATGTGTGCCCCCGTGGTACGGGTCGTTGATGGCGTACACATCGCCGGGACGCATGGTGGAGCCGTTGCGCCGCAGCACTTCCTTGATGGACTCCCCCATCGAGCCGAGGTGCACCGGGATGTGCGGGGCGTTGGCGATCAGGTTGCCGTCCGCGTCGAAGAGCGCGCAGGAGAAGTCGAGCCGCTCCTTGATGTTGACGGAGTGGGCGGTCTTCTCCAGGCGCACGCCCATCTGCTCGGCGATCGACATGAAGAGATTGTTGAACACCTCCAGCATGACCGGGTCCACCCGCGTGCCGACGGCGGTCCGGTCGAGGCGCGGGCGGACCCGGGTGAGCAGCAGATGGCCGGTGTCGACGACGGTGACCTGCCAGCCGGGATCGACGACGGTGGTGGCGTCGGCCTCGGCGATCACGGCGGGACCGGTGACGGTGTCCGACGGTTGCAGGGCCTCGCGCCGGTGGAGCGGGGTGTCCTGCCATCGGCCGTCGGCGAACATCCGTACCGTGTCGTGGGGTTGTGGCGTGCCCTCGCGGACCGTCCGGTCCACCGGGTGCGGTACGTGCCGGCCCGCCGCACCGGTCGCCTCGACCGACACCGCCTCGACGAGCAGTGGTCTGTCCATGGTGAAGCCGTAGCGGGCGCGGTGCTCGTCCGTGAACGCCCGTGTCATCGCGGGCGGGGTGTCCAGGTCGACGGGCAGGCTCGCGTCCGTGCCGGCATAGCGCAGGAGGACCCGGGCGTGGGTGCTGATGGCACTGTCCTCGAGTCCGTCGGCGCGCAGTTCGGCGCGGGTGCGGGCGGCCAGTTCCGCGCAGAGCGCGTCGACTGCGGCCCGGGTGCCTTGGGCGTCGAGCTCCGCTTCGACCGACTGTTCGCGCATGGCGGTGGCGTCGGCGAGACCGATGCCGTACGCGGACAGCACCCCGGCCAGCGGTGGCACGAGGACGGTGTCGACGCCGAGTGCGTCGGCGACGGCGCAGGCGTGCTGACCGCCGGCGCCGCCGAAGCAGGTGAGGGCGTAGCGGGTGATGTCGTGGCCGCGCTCCACGGAGATCTTCTTGACCGCGTTCGCCATGTTGAGCACGGCGATCTCCAGGAATCCGGCCGCGGCCTCGGCCGCGGTACGCCGCGAGCCGGTGGCCTGTGCCACCTCGTCGGCGAGTGCCCCGAACCGCTCGTGCACGACGTCGGCGTCGAGCGGCAGGTTTCCCTCCGGCCCGAAGACTGCCGGGAAGTGCGCGGGCTGAACCCGGCCGAGCATCACATTGGCGTCGGTGACGGTGAGCGGCCCGCCCCTGCGGTAGCAGGCCGGGCCCGGGTCCGCGCCCGCGGAGTCGGGTCCGACCCGGTAGCGCCGGCCGTCGAAGTGGAGGACGGAGCCGCCGCCGGCCGCAACGGTATGGATGTTCATCATCGGGGCGCGCATCCGCACCCCGGCCACCTGGGTGCCGAGCTCGCGCTCGAACTCGCCCGCGTAGTGCGAGACATCGGTGGAGGTGCCGCCCATGTCGAAGCCGATGACCCGGTCGAATCCGGCCTGTCCGGACGTACGGGCCATGCCGACGACCCCACCGGCGGGGCCGGACAGCACCGCGTCCTTGCCACGGAAGTGCGCGGCTTCCCGCAGTCCGCCGTTGGACTGCATGAACATCAGCCGGACGGACTCCAGTTCGCCCGCGACCTCCTCGACGTACCGGCGCAGGATCGGCGAGAGGTACGCGTCGACGACGGTGGTGTCGCCGCGCGGTACCAGCTTGATCAGCGGGCTGACCTCGTGCGAGCAGCTGACCTGGGTGAAACCTGCCTCACGGGCAGCGGCGGCGACGGCGGTCTCGTGGGCGGGGTGTCGGTAGCCGTGCATCAGGACGACCGCCGCGCTGCGGAAGCCGTCCGCCCTCGCGGCTCTCAACTGCGCTGCCGTCGCAGACAGATCGAGGGGGGTGAGGGTCCGGCCGTGCGCATCGATCCGCTCCGGGACCTCGATCACCCGGTCGTACACGGCCTCCGGCAGCAGGATGCGGCGGTCGAAGAGGCGCGGGCGGTTCTGGTACGCGATGCGCAGGGCGTCCCGGAACCCTTCGGTGGTGACCAGGACGGTCGGCTCCCCACGCCGTTGGAGCAGGGCGTTGGTGGCGACGGTCGTCCCCATCTTCACGCTGCCGACCCGGTCGGCGGGAACCGGGTCGGCGGGGCCGAGGCCGAGCATGAGGCGGATCCCGGCGACGGCTGCGTCGCGGTAGCGGTCCGGGTCGTCCGAGAGGAGCTTGCGGGTGACCAGGTGCCCGTCGGGATCACGGCCCACCACGTCGGTGAACGTGCCGCCACGGTCGATCCAGAACTCCCAGCGTCCCGTCATCCCTCCATACTGACGCGCGGCGCGGACAACAAGGACACGCCGTGCCGCCCCTCGGGCGTGACGGCGGCAAGCGCGCCCTGCAACGCCTGGTCGGCCCGCCGGTCCAGCTGCCCGCTCGTGCCGCACGCCCAGTGCCGTACCTCCGCTCCCGCCAGGCACAGCAGCTGAGGCAGCAGATCGGTGCTCCGCCGCACCAGCCACCCGGTGCCCGCCGTGGCCAGCCAGAACAACGAGTCGGCACTGCTGGGCGGCGGCTGCTCCGGCTCGCGTCCGGGCGGGGCGCCGAGGGCGAGACCGCGGGCGGCGAGCAGGGCGTGGAATCCGGCCGCGACCGACCGATGGCCGCGCTCGGCCGGATGGAGCCGGTCGACGCTCCACAGTGAACGGTCGGAGACCCATGTCCCGTCCGAGGCGTGCAGATGGACGGCGTCGTAGCGGGTGGACAGGGCATGCACCACGGCATTCACCGCACTCTGCCGCCGGGCCAGTGGGCGCCCCAGGGGCGCAGGCAGCCCGAGGACGGAACCGGGATCGGGCAGACACGCCGTCAGGAGTACGGCTCCGCCGCCGGTCAGGAGCGCACAGACCTCGTCGAGCCGCTGGGCGACGAGCCGGATGTCGAAGGAGCGGCGGAGGGTGTCGTTGACGCCGACGACCACGGAGGCGAGGTCGGGGCGGAAGGCAGCGGCGGCCGGAGCCTGCCGGTCACGGACATCGCCGGAGAGCGAACCGCTGACGGCGAAGTTACGGAACTCGACGCCCCGGTGCCCGTCGCCGATGCCGTCGGCGAGCAACGCGGCCCAGCCGCGCCGGCCACCGGGGACAGGATCACCGACTCCTTCGGTGAACGAGTCCCCGAGCGCGGCGAACCGGATCGGGGGGTGGGGGCTCCCGGGCGGCGCGGTCGGTTCCGGCAGAGCCTCCGTGACGGGCACGGGAGCCGGCCCGCGGACCGGCGCGGGCACGGGCACCGCTGGCACGACCGGCACCGCCACGGCCCCCTTCGCGCCGCCCGCCCGCGCCCGCACCCCCGTCATGTGAGCGCTCCCCGGATCCCGCCCCGCTGCGGCACTTGGTGCGCCGCCAGGAACGCGGCGACCGAGCAGTCCCAGCCGAAGAGTTCGGCACGTTGTCTCGCCGTCGTACGCCGCTCGTTCTCCGGGCACGCCAGCAGTTGCCGTACCGCCGCGGCGAATGCGTCGCCGGTGTCCGCCGCAGCCGCTCCCGCACCGCCGATCACCTCCGGCAGCGCTGAGCTCGCGCTCGCCACCACCGGGGTGCCGCAGGCCAGCGCCTCCAGGGCGGAGAGACCGAACGTCTCGGCGGGGCCGGGCGCCAGGCAGATGTCGGCTGCGGCCTGCAGATCCGCCATCCGCTCCCGGTCGCGCACATGGCCCAGGAACTCGACCGGCAGCCGCTCCGCCCGTACCCGGCTCTCCAGCCCCGCGCGCAGCGGCCCGTCGCCCGCGACGAGCAGCGTCGCAGGCACGCCCAGACCGTTCAGGACGGCGAGGGCGTCCAGGGCGCGGCCGGGACGTTTCTCCACCGAGAGGCGGGAGCACAGCAGAAGCAGTACGGACCGGCCGTGCGCATGGCGGGCGCGCAGGACCGTGCTGCGGCGGCCGGGGCGGCAGCGCCGCAGGTCCACGCCGAGTGGGGCGCGGACCACGTTGCGGGCGCCGATCCGTAGGAATTCGCGCTCCGCCCACTCCGTGGTGCAGACGATCCTCGTGTAGGCGTGAGCGCTCAGGGTGTTGAGGCGGTCGGCCGCGCGCCCGGCCGCGGCCGCCGGTACGCCCCAGGTGCGCAGCACCCCGTCCGCCGTCTCGTGGGAGACCATCACGGCAGGCACCCTGGCGCGGCGCGCCCACTCGCCCGTCCAGCGCAGGGTGGTGCGGTCGGAGACCTCCAGACGGTCGGGCCGCAGCGTTCCGAGGAGGCGGCGGAGCCTGTGGCGGCCGGCCAGCACGCGGTAGCCGCCGCTGCCCGGCAGCACCGGACCGGGCAGGGTGATCACCCTGCCCTGCTCGGTGTACACGTCGCCGGCGGTGTCGCCGGGGACGACGAGCACCGGCTTGTGCCCGGCCGCGAGGTAGCCGCGGCCGAGTTCGTCCAGGGCGGTGCGCAGTCCGCCGGAGGACGGGGTGACGAAGTTCGCCAGACGGACGATGGTCATTCCCCGCTCGCGCCCGGTCATGCGGCCACCGCCTGCCGGTCGCGCAGCACCTCGTCGTAGTGGCCGAGCAGCTGATCGCCGACGGCTTCCCAGGTGCGGCCCTCGACCATGGCCCGCCCGGTCCGCCCGTACGCCGCCGCGAGGGCCGGGTCCGCAACGAGCGCGCCGACGGCCGCCCGTACCGCATCGGCGTCGCGCGGCGGGAGCAGCAGCCCGGTCCGCCCGTGGCCGACGAGGTCGAGCGGTCCGCCCGCCGCCGGAGCGATCACGGGCACACCGGAGGCCATCGCCTCCTGCACCGTCTGGCAGAACGTCTCGTACGGGCCGGTGTGCACGAACATGTCCAGCGACGCGACGATCCGGGCGAGGTCGTCCCCGGTCCTGCGGCCGAGGAAGACGGCGCCGGGCAGAGCCGCGCGCAGCGAGGCAGCGCTCGGGCCGTCGCCGACGACCACGACCCGCACCCCCGGCAATCCGCAGGCCCCGGCGAGAAGTTCCACATGCTTCTCCGGGGCGAGCCGGCCGACGTATCCGACGAGCTTCTCCCCGCCCGGGGCGAGGCGCCGGCGCAGCGCCTCGTCGCGCAGCGCGGGCCGGAACCGTACGGTGTCGACCCCGCGCGGCCACAGCCGCACCCGCTCCACCCCGTGGTCGGTGAGGTCGCGGACGGCGGCGGTCGACGGAGCGAGCGTGCGGTCGGCGGCGCTGTGCACGGCGCGCATCCGCCGCCAGGCGGTGTTCTCGCCGGCGCCCAGGTAGGTACGGGCGTAGCCGGCCAGGTCGGTCTGGTAGACGGCCACGGTCGGCAGCCCCAGCCGGGCGGCGGCCGCCATGCCGCGGACGCCGAGCACGAACGGTCCGGCGAGATGGACGAGTTCGGCCCGGTGGGCGATGAGGGCCGCGGTCAGCCGACGGCTGGGAAGCGCCACCCGGACCTGGGAGTAGCCGGGCAGCGGCAGGGACGGGACCCGCACCACGGGGCAGGGCGCGGCCGACGCGAAGAGGTCGGTGCCGTCCGAGGTGCCGGGGCACGGGGGTGAGGAGGAGCGGGACGTGGTCGTCGCACCGGCGGTGGCCGGGGCGATGACGAGCGGTTCATGGCCGCGCGCGGCGAGATGCCGGGCGGTCTGCAGGGTGCAGTGGGCCACACCGTTGACATCGGGCGGGAAGGATTCGGTGACGATGACGACACGCATACCCGTGTTGTCGTCGCGCCGGACGTGACTGGGCCGACTTGGATCTTTCCCCCCGGGGAACGTCCCATGAGCGTTGGACGTTCGTGGGCGGGTACGCCGCGCTCCCCCGAAGCGCTGCGTCCTGCTGTGCGTGGAGCGCGTCAGACAGCGGGGGCGTCGGGCCCGATCCTGCTGCGTACCGCGGTCTGCACCTCGGCCTCCTCGGCCGGGTCGGCGGCCAGTCGGCGCAGCCGTTCGGCGACCCTGATGTCGCCGGTCTCCGCATGGAGTGCGGCGACCTCGCGGGTGGACTCCTCGCAGTCCCACAGGCATTCGACGGCGAAGCCGGTGGCGAAGGAGGGGTCCGTGACGGCGAGCGCGCGGGCCGCCCGGCCGCGCAGATGGGAGGAGGACGTCTCCCGGTAGACATGGCGCAGGACGGGTGCGGCGCAGGCGATGCCCAGTCGGCCCGTGCCGTCGACCAGGGTCCACAGGCGCGGTGCGTCCGGTCCTTCACCGCGTACGGCGTCGCGCAGGGCGGCGAGGACGAAGGAGGCGTCCTGTGCTCCGCCCCGGCAGGCGAGCACACCGGCGGCGGAGGCGCCGAGCGCGTCGGGCCGTCGGGCCCAGCGCCGGGCCCGGTCCACCGCCGCGTCGCCGCACATCCGCTCGAAGGCGGCGACGGCCGCGTCGGCGACGGTGCTCGACGGGCTGACCGCCGCGGCCTCGATCAGATCGAGGACAGCGAGGTCCCTGACCTCGGAGAGGTAGTGCAGGGCCGCGCAGCGGGCGCCGTCCGGGCCGCTGCGGGCGGTCTCGACGATCAACGACCGGTCCTCGGGACCGGCGACGGCGGTGAGGCAGCGGGCGGCCGGTACGTGCAGGACACTGCCGCGGTCCAGTCCCTGCTGGGCCCAGTCGAACACAGCCTGGACGCTCCAGCCGGGGCGTGGGCCGCCGGGCCGCATCTGCCGCTGCCAGCGGTCGAACGAGCCCTGTTCGGAGGCGGCCCTCACCCGGGCGCCGACCGCTTCACGCGGGTCTTCGGCCCACAGCCGCCAGGGCCGGGGCTCGAAGGCGTCCCGTACGGCGGCCGCGAGTTCGGCGGCGCCCTCCTCGGTGGCGGGGAACCTGCCGAGGACGGGCACGGCGAGGGAACGGAGCCCGGCGTCGTCGTCACGCAGGGCCAGCTCGTCGAGGGCCCACGCCCAGTTGGCGCCCGTCGCCGCGTACCGCCGCAGCAGGGCCAGGGCGTCGCCGCGTCCGTACGAGGCGAGGTGACCGAGTACCGCGAGGGCCAGGCCGGTCCGCGAGTCGTCGGTGTCGATGTGGTCGTCGGGATCGCAGAGGTGCCGCTCGATCTCCTCGATGCCGCCATCGAGGTCGAGATACAGGCGTGCGTAGTAGAGGGAGCGGTTCTCGACCTGCCAGTCGTGACGCGGGTCGCTCAGGACACAGTGGTTGAGCGCCGCGAGAGCCTCGGGGCGCGGTGCGGCAAGCGCGTGCAGCGTGCCGTCGCCGCGGCCCCTCTGCAGCAGGCCGAGCAGGGTGCCGCTCGGCGCTATGAACGGATCGAACATGGGAGAAGCCTCACATCAAGCTGTCGACGCAACCGGGACTGTGCAGTTCCAAGTGCCGGGTGGGCACTACGCCGCGCAGCAACATGATCGGCCGACCGCCGTCTTCTGCTTGCTGTAGACCATCTTCCTCTGCCTCTCGTCGGTGGCCCGAATCGGGCCCGCGACGTCATGATGACCCAGCCATTTCGCCACCGCGACCACATTTACGGCGAACCCGTTCAGCGGGAGCCGAAGAGTTCCAGCAGGTCGGCCTTGCCGAACATGCGTGCGGTGTCCGTTGCGGACGGTGTACCGGCGTCCGGGTCGGCGCCCGCCGCGAGGAGCGCCTCGATCACCGCGGTCTCACCCTTGAAGACGGCCCCGGCGAGCGGCGTCTGCCCGCGGTCGTTGGCCCGGTCCGGGTCGGCTCCCCGGCTCACGAGGGCGGCGACCGCGGGGGCGTGCCCGTGGTACGCGGCGAGCATGAGCAGCGTGTCACCCCGGTCGTTGCTGAGGTTTGCGGGCACACCGGCGTCCACGTACGCGGCGAGCGCCTCGGTCTCCCCGCGGCGCGCCAGGTCGAAGACCTTGGTCGCCAGCTCGACGACCTCGGGGTCGGGGGCTTCGCTCATCGGACGGACCGCCTTCCATTAACGGGTTTCGCTGCTGCCGGCCAGGGGGGCGGTACGCCGTGGGGCCGTACGAGTGAATCGACAGGGTACTTCTCCGCAGCGCACATGCCGCATCCCGGCCGCGGCAGAGGATCACGTCGCATGAGGCCCCCACGGTGCGCGGCACCGGAAGTTCCGTCCGCACCACGTTCCCCTGTCGGCCAGTCCAGTGAAAAAGATGAGTTTTCACCCAATTGCAGCTTTTATCTTATAGATACTCTTTGTGAGCCTGGAAGGACTCATGGTGACTGTCCCCCAAACAGGAGAACCACTCATGAACCTTTCCATGTCTGGCGTCGTCATCCTCGGCATCATCGTCTTCCTGTTCTTCAGGAAGGACGGTCTGAAGGGCTCGCACGCCTTCGTCACCGCCCTGTTCGGCTTCTATCTGGCAGGCACCGCCATCGCACCGAGCATCACGGCGGGCGGCGCGAGCCTGGCCAGCCTCCTGGGCGGGATCAAGTTCTGACCCGCCGCGACCGCTCCAACCCCTTCAGGAGAACCGACGTGCCCCGGCGACCCCTTCCCCGCATTCTGAGCAGCGGCAGCGCTTCGATCACTCGCAGTCGCGAGTTCGCGCGCACGGCCGCCGGCAACGCCACCGACGTCCTCCATCCGCTGATCAGGGTCGTTCGTGGTCTGCGGCTGCTGGCGGGTGCGGGACGGCAGAAGTGGGCCGCGACGCCCAAGGAGCGGCGTAATCCCATCCTGTTCCTCATCGCGGCCTGCGTACTCGTGGTGGTGCTCATCCCGTACGGGCCGCTGCTCGCCCTGGTCACGGTGATGGGCGTCGCCGCATGGAAAGGGCGGGAACGCACACCCGCGAAGACCGGTCCCGGCAAGGCCGAGACGGCGCGTCTGCAGGCGCTGTACGAGGCGCTCGTGCCCCACTTCTCCGTCGCCGAGGACCCGAGTCCGCTGTTCGCCCACGGTAGCGACTGGACCAAGGCGTTCAGCGGCTACGAGTTCGACGGCGACGGTCGCGTCACCCGCCTCCACGTCTCGTACCCCGCATACTTCACCGACGGCGAGACCGCCTCCCGGGCCCGGATCGAACAGCTGCTGCACGCCAAGTCGGGCCGTGGCCGCGAGTACCACTTCGCCTGGGACGAGGAGGGCAACCAGCTCGTCATGAGCGTGCTCGACGCTCTGCCCACCTCGATCGCCGCACAGCGGTTCGTCACCGCGCCGGGCGAGACAGTGCTGGGGTTCACCGACAACGACGCGGTGCAGCGCACCGTGCCGGTGACCGACGGGGACACGACCCGGGACGCTCCCCCGGTCTTCTGGCGGACCGGCGCCCGCTCCACCGAGCCGCACCTGCTGATCGTCGGACAGCCCGGCAGCGGCATCACCACTCTGATGCGCTCCGTCGCCGTCCAAGCGCTCCAGAACGGCGACATCCTCATCGTCGAAGGCAGCGGAACCGGCGAGTACGCCTGCCTGACCGGGCGCACCGGAGTGCTGTCCGTCGAGTGCGGACTGGCCGGTGCCCTGGCGAGCCTGGAGTGGGCGGCCCACGAGACGGAGCGGCGGCTGATCGCCGCCAACCGGGCCCGGCAGGCGGGTCACTCCGCGCCCGAGGACACCAGGCGCCCGCTCTGGATCCTGCTGGACCGGCCCAGCGTCCTCGGCCATCTGTCGGCCGCCGACGGCAGACCCGATCCGCAGGAGCTGCTGCAGGTGCCGCTGCGGCACGGCCGCGCGGCCAATGTCACCGTGGTGCTGGCCGACCAGTTCGACAGCTTGGACACGCTCAGCGAGACGGTACGGAGCCACACCAGGGCCCGCGTCGTACTCGGCCACAGCTCCCGCGAGCAGATCGAGACGGTGCTCGGCCTGGAGCCGCACACCACACCGACCCCGGACGTCCCGCCCGGCCGGGGGTACGTGCGGCTCGGTACCGGTCCGGTGCTGCGGCTCCAGGTTCCGGCCACACCTGACCCGTACGACGACGCGACGAGCGAGGCGCACCGCCAGGCGGTGCTCGATCTCCTGCCCACGGGGGAGAGACCGATCGAGGCGACCGTTCCGGATCCGGCGACTGCGGCGACTGCGACCCCCTTGACCCCGCAGAACGCACTGACCGCGGAGATCGCCCTGACCCCCGAGCAGATGTCGCTCAGCGAGTAGGAGCGCGGAAGGGGCGGGGAGGGCCGCGTGATCCTCCCCGCCCCTCCCGCTGCGCCTCGGCCGTCAGGCGACGAACGTGCGAGGCGCCTCCGCTCCCGCGCTCGCCCCCGACCCCACCAGCTCCGCCGCCGCGGCGAGCCGTACCGCCGCCTCGTCCGCCACCGGACCGCCGACCGTGAACGGCAGCCGTACGTATCCCTCGAAGGCGCCGTCGACGCCGAATCGCGGACCGGACGGCACCCGCACCCCCACCCGCTCGCCCGCCACGGCCAGCCGTGACCCGGAGAGTCCGCCGGTGCGCACCCAGAGCGTCAGCCCGCCCCGCGGCACCTCGAACTCCCACTCCGGCAGCTCCCGGCGCACCGCCGCGACCAGCGCGTCCCGGTTCTCCCGCGCCTGACCGCGCCGGAGTTCCACGGCCTCCTCCCAGCCCCCCGTGCGCATCAGCCAGTTGATGGCGAGCTGTTCCAGCACGGGTGTGCCCATGTCGGCGTAGGCGCGGGCGGACACCAGACTGCGGATCACGTCCGGCGCGGCCCGCACCCAGCCGATCCGCATGCCTGCCCAGAACGCCTTGCTGGCCGAGCCGACGGTGAGCACGGTGCTGCCCGCCGGGTCGAAGGCACAGACCCGGCGCGGCATCTCGACATCGGCGTCGAGGTACAGCTCGTTCATGGTCTCGTCGACGACCAGGACCGTCCCGGCGGAGCGGGCCGCGTCCACCAGGGCCCGCCGCTGGCTCTCGTCGGCGAGCGCACCGGTGGGATTGTGGAAGTCCGCCACGACGTACGCGAGCCGGGGCGCCGCGTCGCGCAGCACCTGCCGCCAGCGGTTCATGTCCCAGCCGCCGATCCCCTCCTCCATCGCCACCGGTACCAGCCGGGCGCCCGCCTCCCGCATCAGCTGAAGGATGTTGGCGTACGAGGGGGACTCCACCGCGATCCGCTCGCCGCGCCCGGCGAAGAGGTGGCAGATGGCGTCGATCGCGCCCATCGCGCCGGTGGTGACCATGATCTGTTCGGGCATCGTCGGGATGCCGCGCCCGGTGTAGCGGTCAGCGACCATCTGCCGCAGCGCGGGCAGCCCGGCCGGATAGTCGCCGTGGGTGTGCGCGTACGGCGGCAGCTCCTCCAGGGCGCCCTGGACGGCGCGGGTCAGCCAGGGTTCGGGAGCGGGCAGCGACGCACAGCCCAGGTCGATCATCGAACCGAGCGACTCCGGGGGCAGCGGTTCCAGGCCGCGCGCGGGCAGGGGGTTGCCTGCCGGGACCGCGGTCCAGCTGCCCGCGCCGCGCCGGGACTCCAGGAATCCCTCGGCCCGCAGCGCCTCGTAGGCAGCGGCGACGGTGGTGCGGCTGACGGACAGGGCGAGCGCCAGCTCGCGTTCGGCCGGGAGCCGGGCGGCGACCGGCACCCGGCCTTCGAGGACGAGCAGCCGGACACCGTCGGCGAGCGCGCGATAGGCGGGGGGCCTGCGGGCGCCGGGGCCCATCGGCTTCTGCTGCTGGGCCTGGAGCTGCCGGGCGAGCTGCGCGGCACCGACGGCCGAAGTCCACTGCGCCATGTAAATCAGTCCACCTTCCTCGGATTGGCCATAGTTGGCAGCCAATCCCCTGCCACAGAGTGTCACGCGGCAGTCCACCAGCACCACACGAGGGAGCACATCTTGTCCGTCACCGCCGCCCCCCGCCGGGCGCACCTCACACGACGGCTGATGCAGCTCTACGTCGGCCTGGCCCTGTACGGGGCAAGCTCGGCGCTGATGGTCCACGCCGGGCTCGGGCTCGAACCCTGGGGGGTGCTGCACCAGGGCCTCGCGGAACGCACCGGGCTGTCCATCGGGGTCGTCGCGATCATCGTCGGCGCGGCTGTCCTCTTCCTGTGGATACCGATGAGGCAGCGCCCCGGGCTCGGCACGGTCTCCAATGTCTTCGCCATCGGCCTCGCCATGGACGGCACGCTCGCCCTCGTCCCGGAGCCGCACGGCCTGGCGGCCCGGATCGTTATCATGGTCGCGGGGATCGCGCTCAACGGTGTCGCGACGGGGCTGTACATCGCGGCACGGTTCGGCCCCGGGCCGCGCGACGGCCTGATGACCGGACTGCACCGGCGCACCGGCCGCTCGGTCCGCCTCGTCCGTACGGCGATCGAGGTGGCCGTGGTGGCGACCGGCTTCCTGCTCGGCGGCTCCCTGGGCGTGGGCACGGTCCTGTACACGCTGTCCATCGGCCCGCTCGCCCAGCTGTTCCTGCGCTTCTTCGCGGTCCCCGAGGCGAAGCCCGCCGACCAGACCGTCGCTCCCGCGCCGGGGTCCGGCACCACCGCCGTCACCGGCCGGCCATCGAAGGAGGCCATACTGCCGCAGTGACCTCTGTACGCCACCCTTATCTGGACCATCCCGCGACGATCCCCTTCGCCCACCGAGGCGGAGCGGCGGACGGGATCGAGAACACCACGGCCGCGTTCCGCCGGGCCGCCGATGCCGGCTACCGCTACTTCGAGACCGATGTGCACACGACGTCGGACGGACGTCTGGTCGCCTTCCACGACGCCACCCTGGACCGGGTGACGGACGCCCGTGGCCGGATAGCCGACCTGCCGTGGAGCGAGGTGCGGCGGGCCCGGGTGGCGGGCCGTGAACCGCTGCCGCTGTTCGAGGAGTTGCTGGAGGCGTTTCCCGACGCCCGCTGGAACGTGGACATCAAGGCCGAGCCGGCGCTCGTCCCGCTGATCGACCTGATCCGCCGGACCGATGCCTGGGACCGGGTGTGTGTCGGCTCGTTCTCGGAGACCCGGGTGGCCAGGGCGCACCGCCTCGCCGGGCCCCGGCTGGCCACCTCGTACGGCGTCCGCGGCGTCCTGGGCCTGCGGCTGCGCTCGTACGGCATACCGGCCGCCCTGCGCGCCGGAGCGGTGTGCGCGCAGGTCCCGGAGAGCCAGAACGGGGTCCGGGTGGTGGACCGGCGCTTCGTCCGGGAGGCCCATGCCCGCGGGCTCCAGGTCCATGTCTGGACGGTGAACGAACCGGATCGGATGGCAGCTCTCCTCGATCTCGGCGTGGATGGCATCATGACCGATCACATCGAGACGCTGCGCACGGTGCTGAGCGAGCGGGGAGCATGGGCCTGACGCCGGCCCGGCGGCGTCCCCACGGGGAGATACGAGGGGGGTGCGGGTTGAGCGCCGAGACCACCGACACCGCTGAGCCGACGCCGGAACACACCACCGGCGGCGCCGACGCCGCGGACCGCAGACGCGAACAACACGGCTGGTATTTCTACGACTTCGCGTGTTCGGTCTACTCGACCAGCGTTCTCACCGTGTTTCTCGGCCCCTATCTGACGTCGATCGCCAAGGCCGCCGCCGACGCCGACGGTTTCGTGCACCCGCTCGGCATCCCGGTGCGCGCGGGTTCGCTCTTCGCCTACGCGGTCTCGATGTCCGTCGTGGTGGCGGTGGTGATGATGCCGATCGTGGGCGCCGCCGCCGACCGCACGGGCCGCAAGAAGCCCCTGCTGGCGGCCGCCGCGTACGTGGGGGCGGCCGCGACGACCGGGATGTTCTTCCTGGACGGCCACCGCTATCTGCTGGGCGCGTTCCTGCTGATCGTGGCGAACGCGTCGATCTCGGTGTCGATGGTGCTCTACAACGCGTATCTCCCGCAGATCGCCGAGCCCGACGAACGCGACGCCGTCTCGTCCCGGGGCTGGGCCTTCGGTTACACGTCGGGGGCGCTCGTCCTGGTCCTCAATCTGGTCCTCTACACGGGCCACGATTCGTTCGGGCTCTCCGAGTCCGACGCGGTACGGATCTGCCTCGCGTCGGCGGGGGTCTGGTGGGGAGCCTTCACGGTCGTACCGCTGCGCCGGCTGCGTGACCGGCGGGTGGCACCGGGTGGTGAGGGCGCGGTCGGCTCCGGCTGGCGCCAGCTGCTCGCGACCCTGCGCGACATGCGCCGCCACCCGCTCACGCTCTCGTTCCTGCTCGCCTATCTCGTCTACAACGACGGCATCCAGACGGTGATCTCGCAGGCGTCGGTGTACGGCTCCGAGGAGCTGGGCCTCAACCAGACATCCCTGATCACGGCCGTGCTGCTGGTGCAGGTGCTGGCGGTGGCCGGAGCCCTGGGCATGGGCCGGCTGGCACAGGCGTACGGCGCGAAGCGTACGGTCCTGGCCTCGCTCGTCGTCTGGACCCTGATCCTCGTCGCCGGATACTTCCTGCCCTCGGACGCCCCGGTCTTCTTCTATCTGCTGGCCTCGGCGATCGGCCTGGTCCTCGGCGGCAGCCAGGCACTGTCCCGCTCTCTGTTCTCACATCTGGTGCCTCACGGCAAGGAGGCGGAGTACTTCTCCGCGTACGAGATGAGCGACCGCGGACTGAGCTGGCTGGGGCCGCTGGTGTTCGGTCTCGCGTATCAGCTGACCGGCAGCTACCGGGATGCGATCATCTCTTTGGTGATCTTCTTTGCGGTCGGTTCCCTGCTGCTCGCGAGGGTGCCTGTACGGCAGGCCGTCGCGGCCGCGGGAAATCCCGTTCCTGAACGGATTTAGACGTTGAAGTGAAAGGCCGGTAGTGTACGCCTTTGGCCTGCCCGGAGGACCGTTACTGCGAGTGGAAGAAGCTAAACCGTTGGGTGACAACTTCTGCCAAATGTGACAAACCGGGCAATGTTGGGTACCCAACTCTGAAAAAGCAGCGGCACGACGGGCGACGCATGACCGGCAACGGGAATCTTTGCCGCCGACCGGACGTTGACCGGATGACGACGACAGCGACACCTGTCCTGTGGGCGACAAGCCCGGGAGGCACGATTCATGAGTGAGCGAGCTCTCCGCGGCACGCGACTCGTGGTTACCAGCTACGAGACGGACCGCGGCATCGATCTGGCCCCGCGCCAGGCGGTGGAGTACGCATGCCAGAACGGACATCGATTTGAGATGCCGTTCTCGGTAGAGGCGGAAATTCCGCCGGAGTGGGAGTGCAAGGCGTGCGGCGCCATGGCACTCCTGGTGGACGGGGATGGCCCCGAGGAGAAGAAGGGCAAGCCTGCGCGTACGCACTGGGACATGCTCATGGAGCGGCGCACGCGCGAGGAGCTTGAGGAGGTGCTGGCCGAGAGGCTGGCGGTTCTGCGCTCCGGAGCCATGAACATCGCCGTGCACCCGCGGGACAGCAGGAAGTCTGCCTGACCGCGCGACACCGCAGAGTGACAGAGCCGCGGGGGGGGGGGGGGGGGGGGGGGGGGGGGGGGGGGGCGGCGGGGGCGCGGGGGGGGGGGGCGGGGGGGGCGGGGGGGGGGGGGGGGGGGTGGGGGGGGGGGGTGGGGGGGGTGGGGGTGGG
>NZ_JBITER010000049.1:0-39500 GCF_044455345.1 Streptomyces sp. NPDC051286
GATCTACTCCAAGGCACCTGCGGCCAGTTGTCGCACGGGTCAGGCTCGGGCCCCCTGCGGCACACCACGAGTCTCACAGTTGTCGCAGATCAGGTGGACGTCCAGGCCGGCCGGGACTTCCTTGTCGAGCTTGGTGAGGAATTTCTTGAACTCCACCGCTCGGTGGCGGCGGTGGATGGATCCGATGATCTCGCCAGTGGCCACGTCCAGGGCGGCGAACAGAGTGGTGACGCCATGGCGGATGTAGTCGTGGGTGCGGCGTTCGGGCATGCCCGGCATCATCGGCAGCACCGGGGCGGAGCGGTCCAGCGCCTGAATCTGGGACTTCTCATCCACGCACAGCACCAGGGCCCGCTCCGGCGGGTCCAGGTAGAGGCCCACCACATCACGGACCTTGTCGATGAACCGAGGGTCGTTGGAGAGCTTGAACGTGTCGACCTGGTGCGGCTTGAGGCCGAACGCCTTCCAGATCCGGCCGACTGTGGACTTCGACAGCGCACTCTCGGCCGCCATCGACGCTCTCGGCCAGTGGGTTGCGTCCTTCGGGGACCGCTCCAGCGTGGCGACGACCACCACAGCAGCCTGGTACCTCATGCCCGCAGGGCCGCTGCTCAGTAGTTCAGGGCCGCCGTCACCACCTCCCGCGCTTCCTGCTGTACCTGGCCCAGGTGGTCGGGGCCGAGGAATGACTCCGCGTAGATCTTGTAGACGTCCTCGGTGCCGGAGGGACGGGCGGCGAACCAGGCGTCGGCGGTGGTGACCTTGATGCCGCCGATGGGTGCGCCGTTTGCCGGGGCCTCGGAGAGGACCGCCGTGACCTTCTGGCCGGCCAGGGTGTCGGCGCCGACCTGAGCGGGCGAGAGGTTCGCGAGGAGCGCCGTCTGCTCCCTTGAGGCCGGAGCATCGATGCGGGCGTAGGCCGACGCCCCATGACGGGCCATCAGCGCGGCGTAGCACTCCGAGGGCGTCGAGCCGGTGACCGCGGTGATCTCGGCGGCGAGGAGGGCCATGACGATGCCGTCCTTGTCGGTGGTCCACACCGAGCCGTCCCGGCGCAGGAAGGACGCGCCGGCCGACTCCTCGCCGCCGAAGCCCAGGGAGCCGTCGGCCAGCCCGTCGACGAACCACTTGAAGCCCAGGGGCACCTCGACCAGCGCGCGGCCGAGGTCGGCGGCGACCCGGTCGATCATCCCGGATGACACCAGGGTCTTGCCGACGCCGGCCCGGGACGGCCAGTGCGGCCGGTGGGTGAAGAGGTAGTCGATGGCGACGGCGAGGTAGTGGTTCGGGTTCATCAGCCCGGCGTCGGGGGTGACGATGCCGTGGCGGTCGGCGTCGGCGTCGTTGCCCGTGGCGATCCGGTAGCGGTCGCGCTGCCCGATCAGGGAGGCCATGGCGTGGGGGGACGAGCAGTCCATGCGGATCCTGCCGTCCCAGTCCAGTGTCATGAAGCGCCAGGTGGGGTCGGTGAGCGGGTTGACCACTGTCAGGTCCAGGCCGTGCTGCTCGGCGATGCGGCCCCAGTAGGCGACCGAGGCACCGCCCAGGGGGTCGGCGCCGATGCGCACGCCGGCCGCGCGGACCGCCTCGAGGTCGAGGACGTTCGGCAGGTCGGCGACGTAGGCGCCGAGAAAGTCGTACCGCCCGGTACTCCGCGCCGTCAGCGCCTGGGCGTACGAGACCCTGCGAAGGTCCTTCGTGCCGCCCGTGATGATCTCGTTGGCCCGGTCCTGGATCCAGGAGGTGGCCTCGGAGCCGGCCGGGCCGCCGTTCGGCGGGTTGTACTTGAAGCCGCCGTCGGTGGGCGGGTTGTGCTATGGAAGCTCGGCCCCGCGCTGGCGGCCGGCAACACGGTCGTGCTCAAGCCGGCTCCGACCACCCCCAGCTCGACGGTGCGCCTCGCCGAGCTGGCCCTGGAGGCGGGCCTGCCCGCGGGCGCGCTCAACGTCGTCACCGGCGGTGCTGAGGTCGGCAGCGCGCTCGTCACCGACCCGGGCACCGACATGATCTCCGTGACCGGCTCCACCGGCACCGGGCGCGCGATCATGACCGCCGCCGCGCAGAGCGTCAAGCGCGTCCACCTCGAACTCGGCGGCAAGGCCCCGCCCTCGTCTTCGCGGACGCCGACATCGCCGCGGCCGCGCACGCGATCTCCATGGGCGCGACCTACAACGTCGGCCAGGACTGCACGGCCGCCACCCGGGTCTACGTCCACCGCTCCCGCTACGCCGACATGGTGGACCAGCTGCGCGAGACCCTGGCCGGTATCCGTGTCGGCGCGCCGCGCGACTCCGCGACCGACATCGGCCCGCTGGTCTCGCTCGAACAGCGCGACCGCGTCCACGGCTTCGTGGAGCGGGCCCGCAAGGCGGGCGCGCGCACCGTCGTCGGCGGCGAGATCCCGGACGGACCGGGCGCGTTCTACACCCCGACGCTCATCGTTGACGCTGCGCAGGACAGCGAGATCGTGCAGGGCGAGATCTTCGGTCCCGTCCTGGTCGTCCTCCCCTTCGACGACGAGGACGAGGCGGTGCGGCTGGCCAACGACAGCCGCTACGGCCTGGCCTCGTCGATCTGGACGAACGACGTCGGCCGGTCGCTGCGCGTCGGCCACCGCCTCGACGTCGGCGTGACGTGGGTCAACGACCATCTGCCCATCGCCTCCGAGGCCCCGCACGGCGGCGTCAAGGGCAGCGGTTTCGGCAAGGACATGAGCCACGAGGCGGCGCTGGAGTACACCGTCACGCGCCACTTCATGCTCAAGCACGCTGCGACCCAGGACGACATGTCGTCCTTCCGTCCGGCGTAAGCGATCGCGTCCGGGCCGTGGACTCCGCGGTCCGGTGTTGCCACCGAGCGGCCCCGGGGTGCGGCAGCCGCAGGCGAGCCCGCCCCGGGGGATCGGTCGCCTGGCTGGGCCGCCTCCGCCTGATGGCGCCCCCGTAGTCGAGTTCGTGAACCTCCAGGACCAGGCTCTGGACCCGATAGCGCCCCGACGAGGGCGGGACGCCGAACTCGTGGGCCAAGTGGCTGTACGGGCGCCGACCATCAGCCTGGAGGATCGCGATTCTGCTGCGGGGCCGGCTCTGGAGACGGGCGGGTCCGCGTCCGGGGTGGCCGTCATCGTTCTCCGGCTCGCTTTCGATCCCACTTCTGCCCACATCTTCTCGCAGGATGCCGACGTCGACCTCGTCGACAGCCCGGTTCACCGCCCGCAGGCCGTCGGTAAAGACGGCCGCGGACAGCCCGAACTCGCTTTCGTTGACCAGGTCGAAGGCGTCAGGCTCCGGACGGGCCGGATGATCCCGTGATGGCCTCTGCGGCTGCCTGGCCGCAGACTCGGGCCGCGCCGTGGGTGGCTACGTACAGGGCACCTCTCGGGGACTCCTGGGGGACGCCCATTTCGACGACCACCGTGTCGGGGCGCTCGGCGATCAGGGCGTCCACGGCGTCCGTCATCCACGGGTGGCGGTGGGCGTCGCGGACGACCGCGACGATGCGGCGGTCCCCCGCGGCGTCCAGCACCGCTGTCACGGGCGCCTCGGTCTCGCTGTTGCAGGTGTCGGTGCCGGTGCCCGGCAGGATCCGGGCCAGTTCGGCCGCGATGCCCCACGGGGTCTCGTCGCCGACCGCCATGTTCGCGACCGGGGTGAAGGCGGCGACGTACGCCGGCTCGGTCAGCGGTTCGGCCGTGCCGGTCACCCGCACCGCACGACGGGCGGCCACCAGGCCGATGTCGGAGGCGATACCGGTGCCGGGCGCGGTCCCCTCCTGCGTCACCGCGCCCGGCTCCGGGACGGCCCCCCGCGCCCGCTGCGTCCAGGACGCGAGGTCACGCACCCGTGCCGCTGCGTCGGCCAGCCGCTCCTCGGGCAGTTCGCCGGTCCGTACCGCCGCGACCAGCGCGTCGCGCAGCCGCAGCACGGTGTCCTCGTCGTCCAGCCCGCCGCCGACACAGATCGCGTCGGCGCCCGCGGCGATCGCGAGGACGGAACCGCGTTCGATCCCGTACGTCGAGGAGATGGCCTGCATCTCCATGCCGTCGGTGACGATCAGCCCGTCGTAACCCAGTTCCTCGCGCAGCAGACCGGTGAGGATCTGCGGGCTCAGCGTCGCCGGGCGGTCGGGGTCGAGCGCGGGAAGCAGAATATGCGCGCTCATCACCGATTTGGAACCCGCTGCGATCGCCGCCCGGAAAGGCACCAGCTCACGCGCGTGCAGGGTGTCGAGGTCCACATCGATGCGGGGCAGCGCGTGGTGCGAGTCGACCGCGGTGTCGCCGTGCCCCGGGAAGTGCTTGGTGCAGGCGGCGACCCCGGCGGCCTGGAGTCCCTCGACGTACGCGGCGGTGTGCCGGGCGACCAGGTGCGGGTCGGCTCCGAAGGACCGTACGCCGATGACCGGGTTGCCCGGGTTCGAGTTGACGTCGGCGGACGGCGCCCAGTCGAGGTTGACGCCGCACTCGGCGAGCCGTCGGCCGAGCTCCTGGGCGACCGCACGGGTCAGCCCCAGGTCGTCGACGGCGCCGAGTGCGAGGTTGCCGGGGAAGGACGAGCCGTGACGCACCTCGAGCCGGGTGACGTCACCGCCCTCCTCGTCGATCGCGACGAGTACGTCGTCCCGCTCGGCCCGGAGTTGGGCGGTGAGCGCGGAGAGCTGCTCCGGCGTCTCGATGTTGCGGCCGAACAGGCCGACGGAGGAGAGTCCCTCGCCGACTCGGCGCAGCAGCCAGTCCGGCGCGGTGGTGCCGGCGAACCCCGGCTGCAGGACGGCGAGGGCGTCGCGCGTGACGGTGTCCGTGGTGGAGGTGAGTGTGGTCATGACGCGGCGTTATCCCTTCACGGCGCCGTCGGTAAGACCGCTGACGGCCTTGCGCTGCAAGTAGATGAAGAGGATCAGGATCGGGATCGCGAAGAGCGAGGAGGCAGCCATGGTCGCCCCCCAGTCGTCACCGAACGCGGTCTGGAACTGCGAGAGCCAGAGCGGCAGGGTCTGGGACTCGATGTCCTTGTTGAGGATGAGGACGAGCGGGAACTCGTTCCAGGCGGTGATGAATCCGAAGAGCGAGGTCGCCATCAGACCGGGGCCGAGCAGCGGCAGGATCACCTTCCTGAACGCCTGCGGGCGGGTGCAGCCGTCGACCATGGCGGACTCCTCCAGCTCTTTGGGTACCGCGGCGACGTAGCCACGCAGCGTCAGGACGGCGAAGGGCAGGACCATCATCATGTAGAAGGCTGTCAGCGGGACCAGGCTGTTCAGCATGTCCGCGTCGCGGACCAGCAGGTAGATCGCAATGACCATGACCTCCCACGGCGCCATCTGCGCGATCATGAACGTCAGCAGGATGCCACGGCGTCCCTTGAAGCGCATGCGCGCCATCGCGAAGGCAGCCAGCAGCGCGATCACCAGCGAGGCGGCCACGGAGAGGATCGTCACCGTGAACGAGTTGCCGACCAGGGTCCAGAAGTGGTCGGCCGCGACGGCCTTCTTGAAGTGCCCGAGGGTGATGTCGGTGGGGAACCACACCGGGGTGTCGGTGATGATGTCGCCGGTCGGCTTGAACGCCGTGCTGAACATCCAGTAGACGGGGAAGGCGAAGCCTATGAAGAGGACGACAGCCGTCAGGTTGGGCCAGATCCGGCCGAACAGTGAGCGCCTCACAGCTCGTCCTCCTCTTGCTTGAGTACGGTGCGCAGGTAGTAACCGGTCATCGCCAGCAGGACGATGATCGTCAGGAACGAGATGGCCGCACCCATGCCGAAGTGCTGGTTGCCGACACCTTCGACGAACGCGTAGACGGGCAGGGTCTCGGTGAGCCGGTCCGGGCCGCCGCCGTTGATTGCGAAGAGCTGGGCGAAGGACTTGAAGACCCAGATGACTTCGAGGAACGTCGTGGCCAGCAGGAACGGCTTGAGGAACGGGAGCGTCACCGAGGTGAAGCTCTTCCAGGATCCGGCGCCGTCGAGCGAGGCGGCCTCGTACAGCTCCTTGGGGATCGTCGTCGACGCGGCGTACAGGTTGATCGCCACAAACGGGATGGACTGCCAGACGATCACCAGGGTGACCAGCGAGAAGGTGGAGAACTGACTGCTCGTCCAGTTGAAGTCGGCCATCGAGTGCCAGCCGAGGCTGTCGAGGACGAAGTTGACGACACCGAACCGCTGGGCGAACAGCCACTGGTAGACCGTGGTCGCCGCGATCATCGGCATGGCCCAGGCGAGCACCAGGCCCAGCATGAGCAGCAGTCGCATCTTCTTGCCCAGCCGCGCGAGCAGCAGGCCGACCAGCATCCCGAGCAGCATGATCAGGACGACGTTGGCGGCGGTGAAGAGGACCGACCGCCCGACGACCTTCCAGAAGTCCGAGCTGCCGAGGATTTCCTTGTAGTTGTCGACGCCGTTCCACTCGGTCAGGTGGAGGATCAGCTGGCGCGGGTTGAGGTTCTGGAACGACAGCACGCCGTTCTTGACCAGCGGGTAGCCCAGGAGCACCGCTGTGGCGAGCAGTGCGGGCAGGAGGAGGAGATAGGGGGCGGATCCACCAGCCCGCTCCATGCTCGATGCGGCAGGGCCGCCCGGAGGGGCGTCATCCTTGCGGACACCGGCTGCCGGGACCGAGTCCACTGTTTCGGTCTGCACTGACATGCTCGCCATCTCTTCTTGGGCCGTACGGTCGAGTCACGCGGGAGCGCCGGGGGGCGGCAGATGCCCGCCCCCCGGCGCGCGCGGTCAGCTCTTCTGCGAGAGACGCTTGTTGATCTCCGCCTCGACCGCCTTGGCGGCGTCGGCCGGGGACTTACCGTTCAGAACCGCGGTCATGTAGCTCTTGATCGGGTTCGGCGCGTTCTCGACAGCGGCCCACTCGGGGATGAGCGGGGTGGTGCCGCCGCCGGCGGCGGCCGGGGCCGCGGCCTCGGCGGCGCCGTTGCCGGTCAGGCTGGAGTTGAGCGACTCCTTGTTCGGGATGACGCCGTTCTCCTTGGCCAGCTGGCCCTCGAACTGGTCGGACAGGGCGAGCTTCAGGAATTCCTTGGCCAGGTCCTGCTTCTTGCTGCCCGCGGCGACCGCGAAGTTGGAGCCACCGAGGAAGACGCCCTCGGGCTTGTCGGCGGTCTCACCCGGGATGGTGAAGTAGCCGATGTCGCTCTCGATCTTCTTGTTGGCCGCGATGGCCGTGCCGGCCTCCCAGCCCATGCCGATGAAGGCACCGACCTTGCCCTTGGCGAAGACCTCGGCCTGCTGCGGGGTGGCCTCGTCCTTGTCCTTGGGGGCCTTGGAGTAGGACTGGTACTTCTTGTAGAGCTCCATGGCCGCGGTGACCTTGGGGTCGGAGAGGTTGGAGACGTACTTGTCGCCTTCCTTCTTCACGAGGTCCGCGCCCTGGCCGATGGTCAGGCCGTCGAAGAAGTACCAGTTCTGGCCGGGCATGTAGATCGGCTCGGCCTCGCCCTTCTTCTTGATGGCGTCGAGGTCCTTGAAGAACTCGTCGCGTGTCTTCGGGGTGTCCGTGATGCCGGCGTCGGCCCAGACCTTCTTGTTGTAGATGACGACGCGGTTGGCGAAGTACCACGGGGCGGCGTACTGCTTGCCGTCGAAGACGGAGGACTTGTTGAGCGCGTCGACCCAGTCGCCGCCGATCTCCTGCTTGAGGTCGCTCAGGTCGGCGAGGCCACCGGTGGCCGCGTAGGCCGGGGTCTGGGTGTTGCCGACCTCGATGACGTCCGGCGGGGTCGACTCGGAGAGAGCCGTCGTGATCTTCTGCTGAATGCCGTCCCACTTCTGGGTCTGGAACTTCAGCGTGGCGCCGGTCTTCTTCTTGAAGGCGGCGGTGAGGTCCTTGGTCCAGCCGGGAGGCGTGGAGCCGTCCATGGCCCAGACAGTCAGCGTCTGGCCCTTGTAGCTGTCGGGCCCGGACTTCTTGCTGCTGTCGGTCTTGTCGTCCGAGCCACAGGCAGTGGCACCGGCCAAGAGAGCCACCACACCGATGGCCGCGATGAGTCCGCGCTTCACGACACCCTCCTCAGGGATGCAAGAGAATTCCCCCCACCACCCGAGATCGCCGTCCGTCGCACAATTGCTTACGACGGGTACTGCCCGTGGGGCTGGGACCTGGTCTTTAATGGTTTAGACCAGTACTCGGAGCTTGGCCTAGACCTTTAGGGGTGTCAAGGGTGTATAAGAAGTGCACTCGCGTCCGTTATAGGACCGACACCTGAGGGAGGGCGACGAGCCGTGACCGGACCGTGCCACCATGTGAGCCGCAACAGACGGAGGAGCAGGTGACGGCAGCAACGCAGCAGTCGGGAAGGCGGGCCATGAGTGCCGACGGGGGCAGTACGGAGAACGAGACGGGCGCGGGCACACGCACCGCACGGGTCCCGAAGTACTACCGGCTGAAGCGCCACCTCCTCGACATGACGGACACCATGCCGCCCGGCACCCCGGTGCCACCGGAGCGGACCCTGGCCGCCGAGTTCGACACCTCGCGCACCACCGTGCGCCAGGCGCTCCAGGAGCTGGTCGTCGAGGGCCGGCTGGAGCGCATCCAGGGCAAGGGCACGTTCGTGGCGAAGCCGAAGGTCTCGCAGGCCCTGCAGCTCACCTCGTACACCGAGGACATGCGCGCCCAGGGGCTGGAACCGACCTCTCAACTCCTGGACATCGGATATGTCACGGCCGACGACACCCTCGCCGGGCTGCTGGACATCACAACCGGCGGCCGGGTGCTGCGGATCGAGCGACTCCGCCTGGCCAGCGGTGAACCGATGGCCATCGAGACCACACACCTTTCGGCCAAACGCTTTCCCGCGTTGCGTCGTTCGCTGGTGAAGTACGCCTCGCTCTACACCGCGCTGGCCGAGGTCTACGACGTACGGCTCGCCGAGGCCGAGGAGACGATCGAGACCTCGCTCGCCACCCCGCGCGAAGCCGGTCTGCTCGGTACGGACGTGGGTCTGCCGATGCTCATGCTGTCCCGTCACTCCCTGGACGGACGCGGCGAACCGGTCGAATGGGTGCGGTCGGTGTACCGCGGCGACCGTTACAAGTTCGTGGCGCGTCTGAAGCGGCCGACCGACTGAAACCGCGGACCGGCTCCTGACCGGACAACTGTCCGGACGCGGACAGAGCGTCAGGAGTCGGTCCCCCGGGCAGAATCCCTCCAGCGGCTCCGTCACACTTTTGACGGACAGGGGGTGACGGTAGCCGGAACACTCCCCTAGATTTCCTGCGCATGACAACAGGTGATCAGCGAGGGGACGGAGGCACCACATGCCCGAGGAAACAGACGCGAAACCACCGACAGTCACACCGGTGAGAGTGCTCATCGCCCTCTGTCTCGCCGCCCCGTTCGTGGCGATGCTCTGGGTGGGTTCGTACGCGAGGGTGAACCCCACCTTCATCGGAATCCCGTTCTTCTACTGGTACCAGATGCTCTGGGTACTGATCTCCACGGCGCTCACGATGGTCGCGTACAAGCTCTGGCAGCGTGACCAGCGCGCCCGCAAGGGGGGTGCGTCGGCATGAAGGACGGCGTGAACGGCGTCGCGCTCGGCGTCTTCATCTTCTTCTTCCTGGCCGTCACGGTCATCGGCTTCATGGCCGCGCGCTGGCGCAAGGCCGAGAACGAGGCCAGTCTGCACGAATGGGGCCTGGGCGGCAGGTCGTTCGGCACCTGGGTCACCTGGTTCCTCCTCGGCGGCGATCTGTACACCGCGTACACCTTCGTCGCCGTACCCGCCGCGATCTACGCAGCGGGAGCGGCCGGCTTCTTCGCGGTCCCGTACACCATCCTGGTGTACCCGCTGATCTTCACCTTCCTGCCGCGTCTGTGGTCGGTCTCGCACAAGCACGGGTACGTCACCACCTCGGACTTCGTCCGAGGTCGCTTCGGATCGAAGGGTCTGTCGCTGGCGGTCGCCGTCACCGGCATCCTCGCCACGATGCCGTACATCGCGCTCCAGCTCGTCGGCATCCAGGCGGTGCTGGACGTGATGGGCGTCGGCGGCGGCGAGAACACCAACTGGTTCGTCAAGGACCTGCCGTTGCTGATCGCGTTCGCGGTGCTCGCCGCGTACACGTACTCCTCCGGGCTGCGCGCTCCCGCGCTGATCGCGTTCGTCAAGGACGGGCTGATCTACCTGGTCATCGCGGTAGCGATCATCTACATCCCGATCAAGCTGGGCGGCTTCGACGACATCTTCACCAAGGCGGGCGACGCGTTCTCACAGACCAACCCCGCAACCGGCAAACCGCGCGGCGCCCTCGCGCCCGCCGATCCCGGCCAATGGGGTTACGCGACCCTGGCCCTGGGTTCGGCGCTCGCCCTCTTCATGTACCCGCACTCGATCACGGCGACGCTCTCCAGTCGCAGCCGTGAGGTGATCCGGCGGAACACCACGATCCTGCCGCTGTACTCGCTGATGCTGGGCCTGCTGGCGCTGCTCGGCTTCATGGCGATCGCCGCCGGAGTCAAGGTGGAGAACGGACAGTTGGCGATCCCGCAGCTGTTCGAGAACATGTTCCCCGACTGGTTCGCCGGTGTGGCGTTCGCCGCGATCGGCATCGGCGCGCTGGTTCCCGCCGCGATCATGTCGATCGCCGCGGCGAACCTCTTCACCCGGAACATCTACAAGGACTTCCTGAAGCCCGACGCGACCCCGGCCCAGGAGACGAAGGTCTCCAAGCTGGTGTCGCTGGTGGTGAAGGTCGGGGCGCTCGTCTTCGTCCTCACCATGGACAAGACGGTCGCGATCAACTTCCAGTTGCTTGGCGGGATCTGGATCCTGCAGACGTTCCCGGCACTGGTCGGCGGCCTGTTCACCCGGTGGTTCCACCGCTGGGCGCTGCTCGCGGGCTGGGCAGTCGGCATGGTGTACGGCACGCTCGCCGCATACGGAGTGGCGAGCCCGACCCAGGCGCACTTCGGCGGCTCCTCGAAGGAGATCCCGGGGATCGGCGAGATCGGCTACATCGGTCTGACGGCGTTCGTGCTGAACGCCGTGGTGACCGCGGTGCTGACCTTCGTCCTGAACGCGGTGAAGGCCCCGGCGGGCGTCGACGAGACCTCTCCGGCGGACTACACGGCGGACGCGGGCGACCCGGGCGTCCAGGTGGAACTCCCCTCGGCCAGGCCCGAGTCGAGCCCGTCACCCGACGCGAGCCCGTCCGCCGGCTAGTGCCTTGCCGGACGGGCTGCACCCAGCCCGTCCGGCGCCACCCCACCGGTACGGCACACTCCCGGCATGGACCTGTCGATCCGCCGAGTTCCGGATGCTCACCGTCGCACGGGGGCGCGTGGCCACGGGGCGGGCGAGGCCCTCGTGCGGGCCTGTATCGCCCGGGCACGGGCCGCGGAGGGCGTCGAGCGGCTTGTCCAGTCCACCCAGTCGACCATGTCCGGCGCCCACCGGATCTGCCATCGGCTCGGCTTCGTACCCCCACCGGAACACGACCGGGATCCCATTGCGGGCGTCGCGCTGCTCACGTACAACCTGAGCCTGTGAACCGATTCGACACAACATGTGGGGGCTGCCTCATCGGGCGGCCCCCACATGTATGCTCATGCTCGCTGTCGCCGCAGGGAAATCCGGTGCGAATCCGGAACTGTCCCGCAACGGTATATTCGGGTCCCTTTTGCGCACCCTGAAAGTCCGAGGACCTGCCGACAGCGCGTCCGGCTCGACCGATCCGGACGCCCAGACGTCCGGGCCTCGCGGATGGGCCGGTGGACGCTGCACGCAGTGCTGCCCTCCTTCTTCGGGCATGCCTCCGTGCGGCTGCCCCGCTCACCCGCCGGCCCCGAGCCGAGCGAGGGAGAGCACCACGTGACCATCGCGCCAGCCGATCCGGCTTCAGTCGCCGAGTCCGCGGGAACCACGAACGACGGACCCGGGGCCGCACTGCTGCGGACCCTGACCGACCTCACTGCCGATCTGCCCGACACCGACCCCGGCCGCGTCGCCGCCGCCGCGCTGCGCGGCCGCAACGCCGCGTCGGACGAGGCGGAGTTGCGCACGCTGGCCACCGAGGCCGCCGCGGGTCTGATCGCCGAGGACCCCGCGTACTCCCGGCTCGCCGCCCGTCTCCTGACCCGCACCATCGCGGACGAGGCGGCCGGTCAGGGCGCGCTGTCGTTCTCCGCCTCGGTCGCCGTCGGCCACCGCGAGGGTCTGATCGCGGACCGCACGGCCGCGTTCGTGGCGCTCCACGCGGCCCGGCTCGACGCGCTGGTCGAGCAGTCCCTCGCCGACGGCGCCGCCGACCGGTTCGGCTACTTCGGGCTGCGGACACTGCACAGCCGCTATCTGCTGCGCCACCCGCTCACCCGCCAGGTCATCGAGACGCCGCAGCACTTCATGCTGCGCGTCGCCGCCGGCCTCGCCGAGGACGAGTCGGTGCGCGCACTGGACGAGGTCGCCGCGCTGTACGGCCTGATGAGCCGCCTCGACTACCTCCCCTCCTCCCCCACACTCTTCAACTCCGGCACCCGGCACCCGCAGATGTCCTCCTGCTATCTGCTGGACTCACCGCTGGACGAGCTCGACTCCATCTACGACCGTTACCACCAGGTGGCGCGGCTCTCCAAGCACGCGGGCGGCATCGGCCTCTCGTACTCCCGGATCCGCGCCCGCGGTTCGCTGATCCGCGGCACCAACGGGCACTCCAACGGCATCGTGCCGTTCCTGAAGACGCTCGACGCCTCGGTCGCCGCAGTGAACCAGGGCGGCCGCCGCAAGGGCGCCGCCGCCGTCTACCTGGAGACGTGGCACGCGGACATCGAGGAATTCCTGGAGCTGCGCGACAACACGGGCGAGGACCAGCGGCGTACGCACAACCTCAACCTGGCGCACTGGATCCCGGACGAGTTCATGCGCCGGGTCGACGCGGACGGCGACTGGTCGCTGTTCTCCCCCGCCGATGTGCCGGAACTGGTCGACCTGTGGGGCGACGAGTTCGACGCCGCGTACCGGGCCGCCGAGGCCAAGGGCCTGGCCCGCAAGTCGATGCCCGCGCGTGAGCTGTACGGCCGGATGATGCGGACGCTCGCGCAGACCGGTCAGGGCTGGATGACGTTCAAGGACGCCTCCAACCGGACGGCCAACCAGACCGCAGAGCAGGGTCGCGTCGTCCACTCGTCGAACCTGTGCACCGAGATCCTCGAAGTCACCGACGACGGCGAGACCGCCGTCTGCAACCTCGGTTCGGTCAACCTCGGTTCGTTCGTGGCCGACGGCGACATCGACTGGGAGCGGCTGGACTCCACCGTCCGTACCGCCGTGACGTTCCTCGACCGGGTCGTCGACATCAACTTCTACCCGACCGAGCAGGCCGGCCGCTCCAACGCCCGCTGGCGTCCGGTGGGGCTGGGCGCGATGGGGCTCCAGGACGTCTTCTTCCGGCTGCGGCTGCCGTTCGACTCCCCCGAGGCCCGCGCGCTCTCCACGAAGATCTCCGAGCGGATCATGCTCGCCGCGTACGAGGCGTCCTGCGACCTCGCCGAGCGGTCCGGTCCGCTGCCCGCCTGGTCCGAGACGCGCGCCGCCCGCGGCGTGCTGCACCCCGACCACTACGACACCGAGCTGAGCTGGCCGGAGCGCTGGGACGCGCTGCGCGCCCGGATCGCGAAGACCGGCATGCGCAACTCGCTGCTGCTCGCCATCGCTCCGACCGCCACGATCGCCTCGATCGCCGGGGTGTACGAGTGCATCGAGCCGCAGGTCTCCAACCTCTTCAAGCGCGAAACGCTCAGCGGTGAGTTCCTCCAGGTCAACGCCTATCTGGTGAACGAGCTGAAGCAGCTGGGCGTGTGGGACGCGCGGACCCGCGAGGCACTGCGCGAGGCGAGCGGCTCGGTGCAGGGCTTCCCCTGGATCCCGGAGGACGTACGGGCTCTGTACCGCACGGCATGGGAGATCCCGCAGCGCGGTCTGATCGACATGGCAGCGGCGCGCACGCCGTTCCTGGACCAGAGCCAGTCGCTGAACCTGTTCCTGGAGACGCCGACGATCGGCAAACTTTCCTCGATGTACGCGTACGCCTGGAAGCAGGGGCTGAAGACGACGTACTACCTGCGCTCGCGCCCGGCCACCCGGATCGCCCGGGCGGCGTCCGGCCGTGCCGCGGCCACCGCTTCCCTTCCCGTGCAGCAGGCTTCGGCTCCCGACGCGGACGCGATCGCCTGCTCCCTCGAAAACCCCGAGTCCTGCGAGGCCTGCCAGTAATGAAATCGACCGACAAGAATCTGCTCGACCCGGGCTTCGAACTGACTCTGCGGCCCATGCGCTACCCGGACTTCTACGAGCGCTACCGCGACGCGATCAAGAACACCTGGACGGTCGAGGAGGTCGACCTCCACTCCGACGTCGCCGATCTCGCCAAGCTGACACCCGCCGAGCAGCACATGATCGGCCGGCTCGTCGCGTTCTTCGCGACCGGTGACTCGATCGTCTCCAACAACCTCGTACTGACCCTGTACAAGCACATCAACTCCCCGGAAGCGCGGCTGTACCTGTCGCGTCAGCTCTTCGAGGAGGCCGTGCACGTCCAGTTCTATCTGACGTTGCTCGACACCTATCTGCCCGACCCGGACGACCGTGCGGCCGCGTTCGACGCGGTGGAGGAGATCCCCTCCATCCGGGAGAAGGCGCAGTTCTGCTTCAAGTGGATGGATTCGGTCGAGAAGATCGAGCGGCTGGAGACGCAGGCCGACCGCCGTCGCTTCCTGCTGAACCTGATCTGCTTCGCGGCGTGCATCGAGGGGCTCTTCTTCTACGGCGCGTTCGCGTACGTCTACTGGTTCCGCTCGCGCGGTCTGCTGCACGGCCTCGCCACGGGGACCAACTGGGTCTTCCGTGATGAAACGATGCATATGAACTTCGCGTTCGAGGTCGTGGACACCGTCCGCAAGGAGGAGCCCGAGCTCTTCGACGACGCCCTCCAGCAGCAGGTCACCGACATGCTGAAGGAGGCCGTCGACGCGGAGCTGCAGTTCGGCCGCGACCTGTGCGGCGACGGCCTGCCGGGCATGAACACCGAGTCGATGCGCGAGTACCTGCAGTGCGTCGCCGACCAGCGGCTCACCCGGCTCGGCTTCCCGGCTGTGTACGGCTCCGAGAACCCGTTCTCGTTCATGGAGCTGCAGGGCGTCCAGGAGCTGACGAACTTCTTCGAGCGCCGGCCGTCCGCGTACCAGGTGGCGGTGGAAGGCTCGGTCGCCTTCGACGACGACTTCTAGCCCCTCTGGGCTCGCGCCCTGATCCGGAGGTCCGGACGCCGCACAGCCTTCACCGGCCGTGCGGCGTCCGCCGTTTCCGGTGGCTCGGCCCGCCGATCACGTTCCGCCTCACGCAGCCGGCGGTCGATCTGACGCCGCACAGAACGGGCCCCGCCCGCCGGATCACCTGATCGCCGGCGCGCGGGGCCCTTCCATGTGCGAGGTGAGATACCGCAGTTGGGCGCAGACCTGTAGTGGCTGCGGCCCTGGTTCACGCGGACGTGGTCACCGTGGTCCGGGTAGGCCGGGCCGAGGATCCCGTCCCGTACAGACGGCGGCTGTTCGAGGCGACGCCGACCGCGCTGTTACAGGCCTGGGGCAGACACCGCAGGTCACGGCACTAGTCGTTCGGCACGATCTCGTAGCGCGGCGTGTTCTCCGCCATCTGCCGCAGCGCGTCCTTGCGGTCCCGCTTCGAGAGCCGGTCGATGTACAGGTAGCCGTACAGATGGTCCGTCTCGTGCTGGAGGCAGCGCGCGAAGTAGCCGTTGCCGCGGATCTTGACCGGGTTGCCCTTGGCGTCCTGGCCGCGCACCACCGCGTAGTCCGGGCGGGCCAGCGAGGCGTACGCGGTCGGGACGGAGAGACAGCCCTCGTTGGAGTCGTCGAGGACGCGCTCCTCCGGCGGCAGCTCCTCGAGCACCGGGTTGCAGACGGCGCCCACATGCCGCACGCCGTCGTCGTCCTGGCAGTCGTAGACGAAGACCTTGAGGTCCACGCCGATCTGGTTGGCGGCCAGGCCCACGCCCTCCGCGGTCCGCTGGCTGGCGAACATGTCGTCGATCAGCCGGCCCAGCTCGTCGCCGAACTCGGTGACGTCCTTGCACTCCTTGTGCAGCACCGGGTTGCCCACGACCGTGATCGGACGGGAGGTCCCGCGCTCGCGGTACGCCGCCTCGCGCGCCTCACAGTCCTCGGTGTCCACGACGAAGCCTTCGTCGTCGACGCTGATCTGCTCGTCCGTCTCCTGCTGCGCCATGTCCGCCGTACGCCTTCCTCAAAACCCGAATCGATGCCCGTACAGCGTAACGGCCTCCCCCGCGGCGGGGAGCGGGCTCCCGATCGTGGGGGAGGCCGGTACGGCCGGGCCGCGGACGCACGGCTCAGCAGACTTCTTCGAGATCCCGCCACTCACGGCTGTCCGGGCTGTCCGCCACCCAGCCGTCCAGCAGTCCCCGCACCAGCCCGGCCGGTGCCGCTATCCCGCACTCACGCTCCGGCACCCACAGACCTCCGGCGGTACGGTGGCCGAGCGGTCCCGGATGGCCGGGCTCGCTGTGGTCGTGCGGGTCGAGATGCTCGCCGTCCCCCTCGTCGCTCTCCATCCGGCTCTCGGAACAGGCCCGGCAGAGCAGCCGCACGGATGACGACCAGTCCTCGGCAGCGAATCCGGCATCGGACGCCAGCTGCTCCAGAGCGTCCCGGTCCGTCTCCGTGGCAGCTTCGAGGAGCACCACCCAGGTGGGTACGGGCGACGGAGCCCAGAGCTCGATCTCGTCGAACACGGGGTACGAGGGGCCGGCCGCGGTGACCCGCTCGCCGTGCGGCACCCCGTCGTGCAGGACGACCTCGCCCCAGCGCCGCCCGGAGGAGGGCAGCGGGATCGACAGCACTTCCATCCGGGCCGGATCAAGCCTGCGGCCCCAGACGACCTCGGCCTCGCCCTCGGGCGACAGCCGCACCGCCGCGCTGCCCAGCTCCATACCGACCGGCTCGCTGTTGGCCGCCGCGGTGTGCTGGCCGGCGCCGGGCACCTTCAGGCCGTACGCCTGCCAGGCGCGGCGGGCCAGGGGCCAGTCCTGCAGGGCGGTGGCGGCGATCCCGACGTTCCACCAGTCAGGGGCGCCGGACTCCTTGTCGAGGAGCGCGACGGCGCGCAGCCCGGCCGCTCTCGCCTGCTCCCAGTCATGCCGGAATTTGTGCAGCAGCGCCAGGTTGAACCATGACTCGGAGAGCCAGGGTTCCAGGTCCGCCGCCCGTGTCAGCAGTGCGCCCGCGTCCTCGTACCGGCCGTCGCCGATCAGCGTGAACGCGCGGTCCGTGGCCTGCCGCCAAGAGGCGGAGGGCCGATGCCGTACCTTCCCGAAGATCCTCACGATTCCCGCCTGTCCCGACTGGACACCCTCGTTCTTGCGCTCTCCTTCGCATCCAACCATGCCTGGCAGGACGCCCGCTCATTACCCATGGGTTACCCAGGTGGGACGGGGGTCAGACCGCCCCGGGCCAGGACTCTGGCAAGCGATTCGACCACCTCCGGCTGGTAGTCGTGGGCGGTGCCGAGCCGGAGCCGTTCCAGAGCGCCGAGCGGGCCGCTGAGACCTTCCCCGCACAGGTCGTCGTATGCGTTGACGGCGCGGACGATCCGGGCGGGCAGCGGCTGCTCGCGGTACGGGTCGGCCTGCCGCTCCACCACGACGGCGATCTCGGAGTCCACGCCGGTCTGCCGGACCACGGCCCCGCCCAGCAGCGCGATCCGGCGCTGCTCCGCGGCGGGCAGCGGGGCGGTCGCCCCGTCGGGCACAGGGTCGACGAGGGAGAGCTGACCGATGTCGTGCATCAGTGCGGCGTACTCCAGCACGGTGAGCTCGGCCCCGGAGAGCCCCAGTTCCCGGCCGACGGCCGTACAGCGGACCGCCACCCTGCGGGCATGCCCGTGGGGGGTATAGCCGGCGATCTCGGTGGACCGGGCGAGCGAGGCAATGGTCTGCCCGTACGTGGTGCGCACGGCGACGAACCTGCGGAACGACACCTGGGTCAGCAGCAGCGGTACGCAGAGCACGGGCAGCGCCCACAGCCCGGCGACGGCGACCCCGTGCCCGCACAGCGCTTCAGCTCCTCCACCGCCACCGGCACCGGCCGTCCCCTGCGGTACGACCGCGTCGACGTCATCGCGTCGAAGGCGTCGGCCACCGCGACGACCCGTGCGAACTCGGGAATCTCCCACCCGCTCAGCCCGTAGGGGTAGCCGCTGCCGTCGAGCCGCTCGTGATGGTGCAGGATCGCCGGCCGCGCCTCGCCCAGGAAGCCGATGCCCCGGACGATCTCGTGGCCGTACTCCGGGTGCAGCTCGATCACGCGCCGTTCCTCCGGGGTGAGTGGCCCGTCCTTGCGCAACACCCGGGTCGGCACGCCGAGCTTGCCGATCGTGCAGGATCCCGGCGAACCAGAGCACTTCGAGCCGGTCCTCCGCCATGCCCAGCTCCCTGGCGATCAGCACGGAGGCCTGCCCGACGCGCTCGCTGTGCCCCCGGGTGTAGGTGTCCTTGATGTCGACCGCCTGCACCAGCGCCCGGATGGTGGCGCGGTGTGCTGCCTGCTGGCGGTGGTACTGGGAGAAGACCCAGCAGGAGATGTACATCGGCAGCAGCACGAAGAGCGCCGACATCGGCCCGTACGAGCTGCGCCACAGCAGGGCCGTCATCAGTCCGGCGAGCCCGTGCACCAGGTGCGGTCCGAGCGAGTTCGGCAGCAGCCCGCTCCAGGCGCGCCGGACGGGCAGCCGTTCGGCCACGGCCAGGATCGAGCCGTCCAGGGCGGTCAGGACCAGGCTGAAGGACAGCGCGGCGACGCAGGCGGGCAGGACGGCGTACGGGAAGTCGGGCAGCAGGCCGGGGCCGGCCCGCCGAGCGTGGCGCCGCCGCCGAGCAGGCCGTGGACGGTCGACGCCACCCAGACAGTGATCACCAGCTGGGCCGTGCGCCAGACGCGGCGGGCTGCGACGGGCGCGTTCTCCACCCGCCCGGCGAGTGAGCCGGGGATCGCGACCAGCGCCGCGGCGGCGGGCGGCAACAGGAACGCCGCCGCGAGCAGCAGCGGGAAGAACGATCCGGCACTGATCGGCACGGAGCCGCCGAAGAACGGGCGGCCTCCGGGCAGTTCACAGGCCAGATAGAGCCCGGCGAGCAGACCGACGGTGCCCCAGGGCACCCCCGTACCGCCGGGTGGCAGCGCGGGCCGCACACAGAGGACAGCGCATACCGCGGCGGCCAGAATGACCGCGCGCGCCGCAGCCCCAGTGCCTCTCACCCGCCCTGCCCGCCCCCCCCCCAACCAGGTCAATGGAGGCGCCACGCTAGCGAGTTGGGCACGTGGTCGAGCACGGTTGAGCCCGACTAGCACGTTCGGGTGAAGTGCACGCGTTGGCGGTGGTACGGGTGAGAGCCTGCCGCGACGGTCGCGGCACGCCCTCATCGTGCGGAAAAGACCCCCGTGTTCAGGGGCGGCCGCCGGTCACTCCGTGGCGGCGCTCGGCAGCTCGGCCACCACGTCCTGGTCCGGCACGGCCTGCCCGGAGCGGATCAGATCGATCCGGCCCATCACCTTGGAGCGCAGGTCGGCCGGCACGTCGTCGTGACCGCAGCAGCGCTTGACCAGCTTCTTCACCGCCTGCTCCAGCCCGTACTTCTCCAGGCACGGTGAGCACTCCTCGAAGTGCACCTCGAACTTGCTGCAGTCGCTGTCGGGCATCTCATGGTCGAGAAACTCGTAGAGATGATCGAGGACCTCTGAGCAGTCTGTCTCGTGCGGCTCTCCGCAGCTCATGAGCCCGAGCCTTTCCGATCGTCCGACTCTCCGGCACCGGCCGGGACGAGCCCGCGTTCACGGGCGTAGTCCTCCAGCATGCCGCGCAGTTGGCGGCGGCCCCGGTGCAGTCGGGACATCACCGTACCGATGGGAGTCCCCATGATGTCCGCGATCTCCTTGTAGGCAAAGCCCTCTACATCGGCGAGATATACCGCGATGCGGAACTCTTCGGGGATCGCCTGGAGCGCGGACTTCACGTCCGAGTCCGGCAGGTGATCGAGCGCCTGCGACTCGGCGGAGCGCAGACCTGTGGACATGTGCGACTCGGCGCGCGCCAGCTGCCAGTCCTCGATCTCCTCGGCGGCACTGCGCTGGGGTTCGCGCTGCTTCTTGCGGTACGAGTTGATGAACGTATTGGTGAGGATGCGGTACATCCACGCCTTGAGGTTCGTCCCCTCGCGGAACTGGTGGAAGGAGCCGTACGCCTTCGCATACGTCTCCTGAACCAGGTCCTCGGCGTCTGCGGGATTGCGCGTCATGCGCAACGCGGCCGAGTACATCTGGTCGAGGAAACCGAGGGCGTCCCGCTCGAAGCGCGCATTGCGCTCGGCGGTCGTCTCCTCCGCGCGGCCGTCGTCGGTCCCTGTGTCGGTACCGGTGACCGGACCCACCTCCTCCAACGCTGTGGCGGTTCCGAGACCGGACCCGCTCGAATCGGAGAATAGTCGACCTTGCTTCGACGCGGGCTGTCGTTCCGATCCGCTCCGTGCCCGCCCGGGTGTGGTCTTCGCCGCGTGCAGCACCGTCCACTCCAGGTCAGCGGCGTTCGAGCGGCGCGGGCAGATGGTCGAACCCATGCGACGGACTCCCTCTCCACGTACGACGTTGATGTACCGATGTCCCGAACAACAGTGGTCCCCGACGCAACATTCCCGGGGTGCGCCGGGTCGTCCGCAGGTGTGATCCGATCCGCCTCGGGATGTGCGGACCTCAGTGACGAGAGTCGGTCCAGAGTGACGGGAGCCGGTCCAGCCATTCCGTCACGGCGGCGGTGAGGAGTTCCATCGCCCGGTCCTCGGTCAGTCCGGACTTCTTCGGTACGGCGAAGCCGTGGTCCCCGTACGGCACCTCGGCGATCTCGTACTCTCCCGGAGGGAATTCGGCCGGCCGCCCGAACGGGTCGTGGCCGCCCTGCACGACGAGCGTGGGCACGCCCGCGCCGAGCAGCTCGTCCTTGCGGGACTTCTCCGGTCTGCCCGGCGGGTGCAGCGGGAAGCTGAGCGCGAGGACGGCGTGCGCGCCGAGCCCGGCCGCCGTGCGGCAGGCCACCCGCGCGCCTGCGCTGCGTCCGCCGGCGACGACGGGCAGCCCGGGTGCGGTGAGAGCAGGCCACAGACCGCGCCAGCCGGTGTCCAGGGTCTTCGGGGCGGGCGCGAGCTTCTTCCCGGCGACCCGCCACGGTTGCTCCACCAGGGCGACGGTCACACCGTGTGCGGGCAGTGCGGCGGCCAGTGCCTGGAGGTCGCGGGCCTCGATGCCGCCGCCGGCGCCGTGGCCGAGGGCGAGCACCAGGCCGGGTCTGCGCGCGGGCAGCCAGGTGATCCGGGCAGGCCCGGTGGTGGTGTCGACCGTCTCGGCCGTCGGGGCTGTCTCTCTACGACTCACAGCGCCCATCCTGCACGGTCAGAAGAGCGTGCCGACCTCCGGCGCGGTCAGTTCCTCCAGGAGCTCGGGCCCGTTGTTGCGGACGTTGCTGACCGCCGTGGCCACCGGGTACGCCCGCATCAGTCCGCCGGGCGGCGGTGCCAGCAGCGCCCGCAGCTCCCCGATGTCGGTGCGCGAGGGGTCCAGCCAGGCGTCCCAGCGGTCCGGGGTCAGCATCAGCGGCATCCGGGGGTGGATGTCGGCAAGCGTGCCCGGGCCCTCGGCGGGGGCGACGGCGAGCGGGGTGGTCTCCGCCTCGGTGGTGATCACGGAGCAGGTCACCCACCAGGCCTGCGGGTGGTCGTCCGGCAGCGTCCGGTCACGCCAGAACTCGTACAGTCCGGCCATCGCGAAGACCGATCCGTCGGCGGGCGTCACGAAGTACGGCTGCTTCCGCGGCCGCTTCTTCTTCCCCTTCTCCTCCAGCTGCCGCTCGTCGGCGCCGGTGACCCACTCGTAGTAGCCGTCGGCGGGCAGGATGCAGCGGCGTGAGACGAAGGGGCGGCGGAAGGACGGCTTCTCGTGGACGGTCTCCGCCCGGGCGTTGATCATCCGGGCTCCGCCCTCGGGCGACTTGGCCCACGAGGGGACGAGTCCCCACTTCAGCGCGCGCAACTGGCGAACCGGGCGTTGATCATCCGCGTCTTTCACGGGACGTTCCAGTACGGCGTAGACCTCTTTGGTCGGCGCCACGTTGTAGTCGGGCTCCAGCGCCTCCGCCGGTTCCCATTTCTCGACGCCGAAGAGTCCGGTCAGATCCTCGGGCCGCCGGCTCGCTGCATACCGTCCGCACATAAGTGCCAGACTGCCACGACCCACCGCCACGACCGCAAGGAGCCGCCCGCACATGGACAGCACCGAACTGGGCAATCTGTGGGATCGCGTCCTCGGTACCCAGCCCGCACCCGAGCAGTGGCTGGTGGTCGTGACGGCCACGGTCGCGCTCATCGCCGTCGTACCGAACGTTCTGTGGCGCCTCTCGCGCAACGCGATCACCATCGCCCACGAGGGCGGGCACGGGCTGATCGCCCTGGTCAGCGGGCGCAGGCTGGAAGGCATCCGGCTGCACTCGGACACCAGCGGGCTGACCGTCAGCCGCGGCAGGCCCACCGGCATAGGCATGATCGTCACCGCGGCGGCGGGCTACACCGCGCCGCCGCTGCTGGGACTCGGCGGCGCCTGGCTGCTCGCCGACGGCCGGATCACGCTGCTGCTGTGGGTGTCGACCGCGCTGCTCGCGGTGATGCTGGTGATGATCCGCAATCTGTACGGGGCACTCACGGTGATCTTCACCGGTACGGCGTTCCTGCTGGTGTCCTGGCTGGCTTCACCCGCGGTGCAGTCGCTGTTCGGGTACACCGCGGTCTGGTTCCTGCTCCTCGGGGGTGTGCGTCCGGCGTTCGAGCTGCAGTCGAAGCGCCGGCGCGGCGGGGCGCCGGACTCGGACGCGGACCAGCTGTCCCGGCTCATGGATGTGCCGGCCGTGCTGTGGCTGGGCTTTTTCCATGCGGTGTCGATCTGCTCGCTGATCGGCGGCGGCCGCTGGTTGCTCGGCCGGTGAGGCACGACAGCCCGCGGCGGCGCCTACCACGCTTCCCTTACACCCCGGTTCCGGTCTGTTTGATCCAGATCTGGGATTGCCACGAGCCACTAAAGTGAAGTCCATGACCGAAAGTTCCGTGCACCCCGCCCTCTGGCCCGCCCCCCATGCGACCGGGGCCGTCGACGCGACCGTCACCGTGCCCGGATCAAAATCGGTCACCAACCGGGCGCTGGTCCTGGCCGCCCTCGCCGCCGAGCCGGGCTGGCTGCGCCGCCCGCTGCGCTCCCGCGACACCCTGCTGATGGCGCAGGCGCTGCGTGCGATGGGCGTCGGCATCGAGGAGGGCGTCGGCCCGGAAGGCTCCGGCGAGGCCTGGCGGGTCATTCCGGCCGGGCTGCACGGCCCCACCACGGTCGACGTCGGCAACGCCGGAACGGTGATGCGTTTCCTGCCGCCGGTCGCCGCCCTCGCCGACGGTCCGATCCGCTTCGACGGCGACCCGCGTGCGTACGAGCGGCCGCTGACCGGCGTGATCGACGCGCTGCGGGTGCTCGGCGCCCGGATCGACGACGACGGGCGCGGTTCGCTGCCGATGACCGTGCACGGCGGCGGGGCACTGGACGGCGGCCCGGTGGCGATCGACGCCTCCTCGTCGTCCCAGTTCGTCTCGGCGCTGCTGCTGTCGGCACCGCGTTTCAACCAGGGCGTGGAGGTACGCCACACCGGTTCCCGGCTGCCTTCGATGCCGCACATCCGGATGACGGTCGACATGCTGCGGGCCGTCGGCGCCCAGGTCGACGAGCCGGAGACGGGCGGCGAGCCGAATGTCTGGCGGGTGTCCCCGTCGGCGCTGCTCGGCCGCGACCTGACAGTCGAACCGGATCTCTCCAACGCCCAGCCCTTCCTCGCGGCGGCGCTGGTCACCGGTGGCCGGGTGACGATCCCGGACTGGCCGGAGCACACCACCCAGCCGGGTGACGCGCTGCGCGAGATCTTCACCACTATGGGCGGCAGCTGTGAACTGACCGAAGGCGGTCTGACGTTCACCGGATCGGGGCGTATCCACGGCATCGACGTGGACCTCAGCGAGGTCGGCGAACTGACCCCCGGCATCGCTGCGGTCGCGGCCCTCGCCGACTCCCCCTCCACACTGAGTGGTGTCGCCCATCTGCGGCTGCACGAGACGGACCGGCTGGCCGCGCTCACCAAGGAGATCAACGAGCTCGGCGGCAACGTCACCGAGACCGCCGACGGGCTGCACATCGAGCCGCGCCCGCTGCACGGCGGTACCTTCCATACGTACGACGACCACCGGATGGCAACCGCTGGGTCGATCATCGGCCTCGCCGTCCCCGGAGTGGAGATCGAGAACGTGGCGACAACCGCCAAGACCCTGCCGGATTTCCCGCAGATGTGGACCCGAATGCTCGGGGCCTGAATCATGCGTCGCTACGGCAAGAACCCCGACGAGGACGACATCCGGTTCCGCCCCAACCCGAAGGGCAACCGGCCTCGTACACGTACCCGCCCCAGGCACGAGGACGCCGAGGAAGGCATGGTCCTCACCGTGGACCGCGGCCGCCTGACCTGCCTCGTCGACGGCCGTACGGTCGTGGCGATGAAGGCCCGGGAACTGGGCCGGAAGGCCGCGGTGGTCGGCGACACCGTCTCGATCGTCGGCGATCTGTCCGGCGACAAGGACACCCTCGCGCGCATCGTCCGGATCGGTGAGCGCCGCTCGGTGCTACGCCGGACGGCGGACGACGACGATCCGTACGAGCGGGTGGTCGTCGCCAACGCCGACCAGCTGGCGATCGTCACCGCGCTGGCCGATCCGGAGCCCCGCCCGCGGATGATCGACCGCTGTCTGGTGGCGGCGTACGACGGCGGACTCTCCCCGCTCCTGGTCCTGACCAAGTCCGACCTCGCATCGCCGGACAAGCTCCTGGAGGCGTACACCCCCCTGGGGGTCCCGTACATCGTCACCAGCCGCGAGGAGCTGGAGAACGGCGACGCGGCGGACCGGGTGCGCGAGCTGCTGAACGACCGGGTGACCGCCTTCGTCGGGCATTCCGGCGTCGGGAAGACCACCTTGGTCAACGCCCTCGTACCGAAGGACCGGCGGCGCACCACGGGTGTCGTCAACGCGGTCACGGGCCGCGGCCGTCACACCACCACCTCGGCGCTCGCGCTGCCGCTGCCGGACGGGCGCGGCTGGGTGGTCGACACCCCCGGGGTGCGCTCCTTCGGGCTGAACCACATCGACCCCTCGCGGGTCATCCATGCGTTCCCCGACCTGGAGCCGGGCACTGAGGACTGTCCCCGCGGTTGCACCCATGACGCCACCCAACCGGAATGCGCGCTGGGCGCCTGGGTCGCCGCCGGGCACGCCGATCCGGCACGGCTGGACTCCCTGCACCGGCTGCTGGCCACCCGGGAGCGCCGCGAAGGCGACTGAGACCGACCGGCACATGGGAGGCGCCGCCGCGAGGCTGAGCACGCACACCTGCGGCGTTGTCGTCAGTCAACAACTCCCCCATAGCCCTCAAGGCATGCGGGACCCGCTTCGCGTTGCCTCCCTCCTCCGGCAGTTGCATGCACCCAGCCCCGCTCCTTTTCCCACCCCCCATTTGCCGGTCGGCCTGATCCGGGTACGTTTGCGACCTGCCGCTGACGGTAAGTGCATAATCGCGCTCAGCGGGACGGCGCAGTCACCGACGTAGAAGGGCACTGACGATGGCGTGGCTGCTGGTCGTGGTCGCAGGACTTCTGGAGACCGGCTTCGCCGTCTGTCTGAAGCTGTCCCACGGGTTCACCCGGCTCTGGCCGACCATCGCGTTCGCCATCTTCGCGCTCGGCAGCTTCGGTCTGCTGACGCTCTCCTTGAAGAAGCTCGACGTGGGGCCCGCCTACGCTGTCTGGACGGGCATTGGTGCGGCGGGCACCGCGATCTACGGCATGGTCTTCCTGGACGATGTGGTCTCCACCCTCAAGCTGGTGTCGATCTCGCTGGTGATCCTGGGTGTGATCGGACTGCAGCTGTCGGGATCGTCCCACTGACAGTGCCAAGCGGCACTGCGCGCAGCCGCTTTCACGGCCGGCACCTCGCGCGCGCAGCGCTCCCCCTCGCCCGGTTCCGCGTACGCCGCGCAGCGTGACCCGAACCGCTCGTACCGCCGTGTCGCGCCCAGCGGATCACGGCCGGCACCTCGCGCTGGCGGCGCTCGCGCTCCAGGGCGCCGGTGGCCCGCCCGTCACGCCGCGGGCCACCGCTGCACCGCCTCGCGCACCAGCGGCGCCGCGTCCGTGGGGAGGACGGACGCGGCGACCGCGTACGAGAGCGCGAGCCGCATCGCGACCTCGCAGGTCGTGGCCAGTGCCGCCGAGTCGCGCGGCGGGCGCCCCTCGTCCAGCGCGGCCACCGCGCGGTCGCACACCAGACCGAGCAGTTCGACGGGGGTCGGCGGTCCGGCATCAGCCCGCCGCTGCGCCGGTATGGACAAACCAGCCGGCGCCGCCAGGCGTACGGGACGGGGTAATCGCTCGCTCCAGCACCCCGTGAGCAACGCCCTGACCAGGGCGTTCGTACGGGCCGATCGCACCGTCCAGGCGGCGGTCGCGGCCAGCCTGTCCCCCGTGCCGCCGGGCGATCCCAGCGCCCGTTCGACACCTGCGAGATAGCCGTCGGCAGCGCGCCGGACCAGGGCCCGGGCCAGGCCGTCCTTGCTGCCGAACTCGTTGTAGAGGGTCTGCCGGGAGACTCCGGCGGCGGAGGCGACATCGACCATCCGCACGGTCGGCCAGGGCCGGGTGGTGAGCGCCGAGAAGGCGGCGTCCAGCAATGCTTCGCGCGCTGTCGGCATCGTCGCCTCCCACGCCAGGGACTCTGCGGTTCAGAGTTGACGCGCCACTGGGCACTGTCAAGACCTCGAGCAGCCTCCAGGGCCGTGTGGCCCTGTTCACCTGCGGTCGATACTGTGACGACATGCCCGATTACCACGATGATCTGCGCCTCGCCCACGTGCTGGCGGACGCCGCCGACGCGGCGACGATGGACCGGTTCAAGGCTCTGGACCTCAAGGTCGAGACCAAGCCGGACATGACGCCGGTGAGCGAGGCCGACAAGGCCGCTGAGGAACTGATCCGCGGCCACCTCCATCGGGCACGCCCGCGCGATGCGATCCTCGGCGAGGAGTACGGGATCGAGGGCACCGGTCCGCGCCGCTGGGTGATCGACCCGATCGACGGCACGAAGAACTACGTCCGCGGTGTCCCGGTCTGGGCGACCCTGATCTCGCTGATGGAGGCGGGCGGAGGGGGCACCTCCCGCTCGAGCGGAGCCGAGAGTGGGGGAGGGTTCCAGCCGGTGGTCGGCCTCGTGTCGGCGCCCGCGCTGGGCCGCCGCTGGTGGGCGGCGAAGGGCGCAGGGGCGTACTCCGGCCGCAGCCTCACCTCCGCGACCCGGCTGCACGTCTCGAAGGTCGAGCGGATCGCGGACGCCTCGTTCGCCTATTCCTCGATGACCGGCTGGGAGGAGCAGGGCCGGCTCGACGGCTTCATGGACCTGACGCGGGCCTGCTGGCGTACGCGTGGCTACGGCGACTTCTGGCCGTACATGATGGTCGCCGAGGGTTCCGTCGACATCTGTGCGGAGCCGGAGCTCTCGCTCTGGGACATGGCGGCGAACGCGATCATCGTCCAGGAGGCGGGGGGCCGGTTCACCAGCCTGGACGGAGTCTCCGGTCCGGGCGGCGGAAACGCGGCGGCCTCGAACGGCCTGCTCCACCACGAGCTGCTGGGGTATCTCAACCAGCGCTACTGATTGCGGGCCGTCACGAGGCGCGAGGACTCCGAGGGGAGTGTCGTGCACTACTGCGCGCCCCTCGAATGATCCCCACGCACCCCTTGTTGGACTCCCTCAAGGATGCAACGCTGAGAGTCCCCCCACTTGTGAACTTGTGAATCGGCTCACGCAGTCGCTTCACGAAGGAGGTGGCTCCCTTCATGCTCGTCCGTGACGCCATGAGCACGATGGTCCTCACTATCGGCCCCACCCATACGCTCCGCCAGGCGGCCCGACTGATGTCGGCACGCCGCATCGGGGCAGCAGTTGTCCTCGACCGGGACACCAGCGGGATCGGCATCCTCACCGAACGCGACATCCTGAACTCGGTCGGCTCCGGCCAGAACCCCGATATCGAGACCGCGTCCACCCACACCACCAACGATGTGGTCTTCGCCGCACCCAGCTGGACCCTGGAAGAGGCCGCGGAGGCCATGACACACGGCGGATTCCGCCATCTGATCGTGCTGGACGACCACGGGCCTGTCGGCATCGTCTCGGTCCGCGACATCATCCGCTGCTGGGCACCGGCCCGGCGCCACCCGGCGGAGCTGGTCGGCTGAGCGCCCTCACGTACGTACGGCCGATGGGCCTGTCCCCCTCGGTGAAGAGGGACAGGCCCATCGTCGGCCGGGAGGGCCCTATGCACGCAGGGCCTGGACTGCCGCCTCGAGTCGCTTGCCGAAGTCGCCGTCGGCCTGACGGAAGTTGTTGATCGCGCGCTCGGCGATGTCGTCGCGCGAGACCTTGGCGATGAACCCGGCGAGGTTGTCGATCAGGCGCGCCTTCTCGTCCTCGGAGTAGAGCCGGTAGAGGTTTCCGGCCTGCACGAAGTCGTTGTCCTCGGCGTGGCTCGGGGCTTCGTGCGTACCGACCTCACCGGTGACCGTGGTGGGCTCCCACAGCGGGCGGTCGGTCTGGACCGGACCGCCGAAGCTGTTGGGCTCGTAGTTCTTCGCGCCCTTGTGGCGGCCGTCATACAGGTAGCCGTCCCGGCTGTTCGTCCGCGCCTCGGTGGCGTGCGGACGGTTCACCGGCAAGTGGTCGGCGTTGATGCCGACGCGGTACCGGTGGGCGTCGCCGTACGCGAAGAGGCGGCCCTGGAGCATCTTGTCCGGGGACGGCCCGATGCCCGGCACGAAGTGCGCGGGGCTGAAGATCGACTGCTCGGTCTCCGCAAAGATGTTCTCCGGGTTGCGGTTGAGCTCCAGCTTCCCGATCTCGATCGGCGGGTAGTCCGCGTGCGGCCACACCTTGGTGAGGTCGAACGGGTTGAAGCGGTAGCCGGCCGCCTCGGACGCGGGCATGATCTGGACCTGCACGGTCCAGGACGGGAAGTCACCGCGCTCGATCGCCTCGCGGAGATCGCGCTGGTGACTGTCCGGGTCCTCACCGGCGAGCTTGTTCGCCTCGGCCTGAGTGAGGTTCTTGATGCCCTGGTCGGTCTTGAAGTGGTACTTGACCCAGAAGACCTCGCCGGCCTCGTTGTTCCACTGGTAGGTGTGCGAGCCGTACCCGTTCATGTGACGCAGCGTGGCCGGGATGCCGCGGTCACCGAAGAGCCAGGTCACCTGATGGGTGGACTCGGGCGACAGACCCCAGAAGTCCCAGACGTTGTCCGCCTCCTGCGAGCCGGTGTAGGGGTCGCGCTTCTGGGTGTGGATGAAGTCCGGGAACTTGATGGCGTCCTTGATGAAGAACACCGGGGTGTTGTTGCCGACGAGGTCGTAGTTGCCCTCTTCGGTGTAGAACTTCAGCGCGAAGCCGCGGGGGTCACGCACCGCGTCGGCGGAGCCGAGGTTGCCCGCGACGGTGGAGAAGCGCAGGAACGTCTCGGTCTGCTTGCCGACCGCGGAGAGGAACTTCGCCCGCGTCCACTGCGAGACGTCGCGGGTCAGCGTGAACGTGCCGTACGCACCGGCGCCGCGGGCGTGCACGACGCGCTCCGGAATGCGCTCGCGGTTGAAATGCGCGAGCTTCTCGAGCAGCGACTGGTCCTGCACCAGAACCGGACCGCCGACGCCGGCGGTCTGACTGTTCTGGTTGTCGGCGACCGGCGCGCCGGCCTCCGTGGTGAGCGGTCCCTGCGTCACGTGCGCCTCCTGCGTCATTCCTGCACATCCGTCATGTCCTGATGTCCGCACAGCCTGCCCCTTGGCGTATGCCGGTCCCGATCCTACAATGGACTAAGTCCAAGTCAAGTGAACATCTAAAATCACACCCGTTCGGGACCAGGGCCCCTCACTGTTAGGCTTGTTTCCATGAGTGACCTGTTGGAACGGCTCCGCGGACGCGGCTGGCGCATGACTGCGCAGCGGCGCGTCGTGGCCGAAGTCCTCGACGGGGACCATGTGCACCTGACGGCCGACGAGGTCCACGCCCGGGCCGTCGCCAGGCTGCCGGAGATCTCCCGCGCCACCGTCTACAACACGCTCGGCGAGATGGTGACCCTGGGCGAGGTCATCGAGGTCTCCACGGATCGCCGAGCGAAGCGGTACGACCCGAACGCGCACCGCCCCCACCACCACCTGGTCTGCGCCCGGTGCGGCACCATCCGTGACGTGCACCCGGCGGGCGATCCACTGGCGGACCTGCCGGCCGACGAGCGCTTCGGCTTCACGGTCTCCGATGTCGAGGTGACGTACCGCGGCATCTGCCCGAACTGCGCGGCAACGGCCTGAGACGCCGCGAGAAACCTGGTGCGAGCGAGACCCCGGGTTCCAGTTGCCGCCGGCAAAGAAGCGGAAGATCACAAGGTGGACCCCGTGATCGGCAAGGGCGATGTACGGGAAGCGATGGGGCACACGCTCTGAGCGATGGCCTTGGACATGAGCATAGGGCCGGATCCCTGTAAAAGGATCCGGCCCTCTGCCTTGAGTAGCGGGGACAGGATTTGAACCTGCGACCTCTGGGTTATGAGCCCAGCGAGCTACCGAGCTGCTCCACCCCGCGTCGGTGAACACAACCTTACGTGACGCCCCCGACCAGCGCAAATCCGTTCCCCCGGGGTGGGGCGGCGGCCCGCGGAAACTCGGCGTAGCGGCCCGCACAGGGAGCCGGGGGCTCGGGAAGGGATCGCGGTTGACCGGGCTGACGGCAGCAGGGCGCTGGACCCACCGGCACATCCCCGTGCCGTGCGGCAGGTCCGGCGACCCTGCACCGGCTCGGACGGGTGGGACGCCAGGGCCGGCGCCACGCCCCGTACCGCGCCCGTGGTGCGCTCCCCTACGCGGTCAGCTCCTGGTGCAGCGCCTCGCGCAGCCGTGCTGCCCGCTCGGCGACCTCCGCCGGGCCCAGCTCGACCGCCCGTGCGCACCAGCGCTGCCCCTCGGCGAGTTCGCCGCGGCGGGCGGCGAGCAGCGCGAGGCGCAGCGCGGCCCGCCCGTGCCCGTCGTTCGCGGCGCGGCTCCACCACAACGCGGCCTCGCGCTCGCTGCCCTCGCGGGCGAGGAGCAGCCCGAGGTTGAAGGCCCCGTTGCGGCTGCCCGCCTCGGCCGCCTCGCGGTACCAGCGGGCGGCGCTGCCCACATCGCCGCGAGCTGCGGCGAGCATGCCGACGCGCACCTGGGCACGGCGGTGCCCCTGCTCGGCGGCCCGCTCGTACCACTCCTCGCACTCGGTCTTCTCCGGCATCGGCTCGCCGAGCGCGGGCGGTCCCGGCGGCGGCTGCCGCGAGTCCAGCACCCCGGCCAGCCGGAAGGCGGCCTCGGCGCTGCCGCCGCCCGCGGCGCAGCGAAGATGACGCTCGGCCTCCTGCTCCTCGCCGTGGTGCAGCAGCGCCATGCCGACCTGGAGCGCCGCCTCGGTGTGCCCGGCGGCGGCGGCCCGCTCGTACCAGCTGAGCGCCGCCCGGTCCTCGTCGCGCCCTGCGTGCAGGATGCCGAGGTTGAAGGCGGCGTCGACGCTGCCCGCCTCGGCGGCTTTGGAGAACCAGGGCTCCGCACCGGTCGCGTCCCCCGCCTGGAGCAGGAGTACGGCAAGCGCGTTGGCGGCCTCGCGATGACCGGCGTATGCCGCACGGCGGTACCACTGCTCGGCCTGCGGCGTACGGTCCTGGGCGGCACACAGGAGTCCGAGGTTGTACGCGCCGTTGACGTCGCCCGCGTCCATGGCGGCGCGGTACCAGCGCTCGGCGGTCTGCTGCTCACCGCGGGCGGCGTGCAGGGCACCCAGGGCGTTGGCGGCGTTGCCGTCACCGTCCTGGGCGGCGCGCAGCCACCACACCGCGGCGCTCTCCTCGTCGCCCGCATCGCGCAGCAGGAATCCGAGCGCGCAGGCGGCCCGTGCCTCGCCGTCCTTGGCGGAGGTGAGGTACCAGCGGCCGGCCTCCTTGAGTTCGCCGCGCCGTTCAAGGATGGCGCCGAGATGCAGGGCGGCGCGACGGTGTCCGCGCGCGGCGGCCTGCCGGTACCACTGCTCGGCCTCACCGACCTGCCCGATGGCGGAACCGGCCACGGGTCCGTCGTCCTTGCGCGCGGCGGTCCCACCCGCCTTACGTGTACCGGTCACGGGACCACCGGCCGCGCCGGGACCGGACCCCATGCCCATCCCGAGCCCCGCGTCCGCTCCGGGACGGCCGAACGCGTCGTGCGGGTCGGCGGCGGCCCTCCGCTCCAGGGCGCGTGCCAGGCGGTAGGCAGCCTCGCGGTGGCCCTGCTCGGCGGCGGCGCGCAACCAGCGCTCAGCGCCGACGTCGCTGCGGTGCTCCAGCAGGTCGGCAAGGGCGTACGCGCCCAGCGCATGGCCCTGCTCGGCGGACTGGCGCAGCCAGTACTCGGCGCCGGGCTCGTCGCCGCGCTCGCGGTAGTGGCGGCCCAGGGCGTGCGCGGCGGCGGCGGAACCGGCGACGGCGGCGATACGCCACCAGCCGGCCGCCTCGTCGGCATAGCCCCGCTGGTGGAGGAGAACACCCAGGTTGTTGGCGGCGGCCCGGTCGCCGTCGGCCGTGGCTCCCCGTAGATAGGGCTCGGCGCCGTTCAGATCACCACGGCGCAGCAGCAGGGCGCCGAGGACGCTCATGGACGCGGTGTCCCCGGCGTCGGCGGAGCGGCGGTGCCGCGCTTCGGTCTCGGCACTCTCCGTACTCTCGGCTTCGCCGGAAGCCGCCACGGTCCCGGCGGCTCCCGTGGTCCCGGCCGCCCCCGCGACCTCGACGCCTTCCACGGTCTCGGTGTTCTCAACGGTCACGGCGCTACTCGCAGCGTCAGCGACAAAAGCCGCGTCCGTCACGTTTTCCATCCCATGGACGTGCCGCTGCACAAACCGCCCTGTCTCCAACAGAGTTGCCCTGTCCCCCATAAATACCATCGTCCCACCACCTGCAACCCGCGTACACCTGGTATACCGCGGCCAGTGAGGTCACTTCAGCGTTTTGTCGACATGCCCACAGAGAGATAAGTCAAACACGCCCGAACCCAACTTGTGCCCTGCGAACCGCACTTCACGCCCACCACAGGGGGAAGGTTTCACGGCACGACGAAGGCCCGGATCCTCGAAAGAATCCGGGCCTTCGTCTTTCAGTAGCGGGGACAGGATTTGAACCTGCGACCTCTGGGTTATGAGCCCAGCGAGCTACCGAGCTGCTCCACCCCGCGTCGTTGTGTTCAAACCGTACCACGACGCGGAGGTGGGGCTTTACCGGCGGCTGCTCAGCTGCCCTTGTCCGCCTTGGGCGCGGCCGCCGCCGCACGCTTCAGCGCGTCCTGCAGATCGGCCTGGGCCTTGCCGTAGGCGGTCCAGTCCTGCTTCTTCAGGGCTGCCTCACCATCCGCATAGGCCTTCTGCGCATCCGCGATCGCCTGCTTGAGCGCGGCGTCGCCGGTGGTCGCAGGTGGCTTCGTGGTCTCGCCCGGCGGCTGCGTGGTTTCGGTGCCCTCCACCCCGAAGACCGCGTTGAGCGCCTCACCGAGGCTGTTCTCGAAGACGGTCTTCGAACCGTACGAGGCAGCCACCTTGCGCAGCAGCGGGTAGTTCTGCGTGCCACCGCGCGTGTAGACCGGCTCGATGTAGAGGAAACCCCCGTCGAGCGGCACCGTCAGCAGGTTGCCGTACTCGATGTCGGAGTCGGTCCCCTTGAGGTTTCTCACGAACTCGGCGACATCATCGTTGCCGTTGAGCTCGCTCTGCACCTGCCCGGGGCCCTTCACCGTCGTGGTGACTCTGAGCAACCGTATGGTGCCGTAGTCCTTGCTGGCTGCATCCGCGTCCACCGCCATGAACGCCCCGAGGTCGGGCCGCCCCTTCGGGGTGAACGTGGTGGTCAGCGAGAACTTCTGGGCCGGCTGGTCCGGCATCTTTATGCTCAGGTAGTACGGCGGGACGGCGCCCGACTCCTTTTTCGTCGGGTCGTCCGGGACCTGCCACGCGTCACTGCCACTGTAGAACTGTGCGGGGTTGGTGACGTGGTAGCGGGTGAGCAGCTCGCGCTGCACCTTGAACAGGTCCTGCGGGTACCGCAGGTGGGCCATCAGGTCCTGGGGGATGTCGCCCCGCGGCTTCACCGTCCCGGGGAACGCCTTGCGCCAGGTCTTGAGGACCGGGTCCTTGGTGTCCCACTCGTACAGCGTGACCTTGCCGTCGTACGCGTCGACGGTGGCCTTCACCGAGTTGCGGATGTAGTTGACCTGGTTCTGCTGGGCGACGACCGCGCGCTGATTGGTGGTCAGCGAGTCGGCCGTGGTGTCACCGAGCGTCGTGCGCGAGGCGTACGGGTACCCGTTGGTGGTGGTGTACGCGTCGACGACCCACTGGATGCGGTGGTTCACCACCGCCGGGTACGCGTCGCCGTCGATGGTCAACCACGGGGCGACCGCCTCGACGCGCTCCTTGGGCGTGCGGTTGTAGAGGATCCGCGAGCCCTCGCCGATGGCCCCCGAGTAGAGGATCTGCGGCTCGCTGAACGAGACCGCGTACGCGGCGCGGTTGAACGCGTTGGAGAGGCTGACTCCGCTGTTGCCCTTGTAGCTGGTGGTCTTCTCGCCGTCCTCCTCGTAATCGAGCTCCTTCTGGGGCCCGCCGACGATGGAGTACTGCTCGGTCTTTTCGCCGTAGTAGATCTGCTGCCGGTACGTGCCGAGCTCGCCGGTGGTCGGCAGACCCGACTCGGTGAAGTCCGGGGACCCCTTCGGGTTCTTGCCCGTCGTGGTGCCCCGCGCGGCGATGGCGCCGTAGCCGTGGGTGTACGTGAAGTGGTCGTTGATCCAGTTGCGCTTGGGGATGCCGTCCAGGTTGAGCTCGCGCAGACCGATGACCGTGTCCTGGTCCTTGCCGGCGGCGTCCTTGTAGCGGTCGACGTCCAGAGTCTTGGGGAACTGGTAATAGTTCCGCTTCTGCTGGAGCTGCTGGAAGGCCGGGGAGACGACGTTGGGGTCCATCACCCGGTAGCTCGCGGCGTCGTCCGCGCTCGCGCGCAGCTTCGCGTCGTCCGTCGTGGTGCTCTTGCCCGAGTAGTCGGTCACCCTGGCGTCGTCGATGTCATACGCGTCGCGCGTCGCTTGGATGTTCTTCCGGATGAACGGGGCTTCCTTGGCCTGCTCGTTCGGCTGGACCTGGAACTTCTGCACGATCGCCGGGTACAGCCCGCCGATCAGGATCGCGGAGAGCACCATCAGACCGAAGCCGATCATCGGGAGCTGCCAGGTGCGGCGCCACAGCGTCGCGAAGAACAGCACGGCGCAGATCGCGGCGATGCAGAACAGGATCGTCTTCGCCGGCAGATAGGCGTTGGCGTCGACATACCGCAGGCCCGTCCAGTTTTCCGTCGCCTTGAAGTCGCTGGACTTCACCGCCAGCCCATACCGGTCGAGCCAGTACGCCACGGCCTTCAGCGAGACGAAGACGCCGAGCAGCACCGACAGATGGCCGGTGGCCGCGCCGGTCGCCCGCGCGCCGGGACTGGTGATGCGGAGCCCGCCGTACAGGTAGTGGGTCAGTGCGGCGGCAATCAGCGAGAGCACCGTGGCCGCGAAGCCGAAGCCCAGCAGGAAGCGATACCACGGAAGGTCGAAGGCGTAGAAGGAGACGTCCAGATGGAACTGGGGGTCCTTCTGCCCGAACGCCACGCCGTTCACGTACATCAACCACGTGCGCCACTGGCCCGATGCGGACGCTCCGGCGATCAGCCCGACGAGCGCGGTGACCGCGAGCAGTACCCACCTCTTGTACGGGGCGACGCTCATCCGGTAGCGGTCCAGGCTCTGCTGCTCCAGGGACATCGCGCTCAGCGGCGGCCGGAGCCGGTGCGCGAGCCAGATGTTCAGGCCGACAGCAATCGCCATCAGCAGTCCGAAGACGAGGAACAGCCCGATCTTGGTCCACAGGGTGGTGGTGAAGACGGACGAATATGCGACCGACCGATACCAGAGCCAGTCCGTCCAGAACCCGGCGAACATGACGAACGCCATGGCGAGAATCGCCAGGACGCCGAGTGTCATGAGCAGGGTACGGGCGCGCCGGGACGGGCGGCCGACTCTGGTCCGTGGCCCGGTCGGGCCTCCGCCGCGGTCCGGCATCTGGAAAGCCAACGTGCGCACCTCGAAGTTCGCGGTCGTGTGAAACGGGCCCAGCGATCGTAGAGCCCACCTATGCAACTTACTGAGGCTTTACCTAGTTCCCGTTACCGGGGCAGAAGGAGGCAGGATGTTGGGCATGCCCAACGTTTCCCCCTCAGGCCCCCCGATGGCCGCAAGCCCCCTCACCGTCGCCGTGCTCGAAATCGACGAGTACGCGGCCGGCCTCGGCTGGGACCAGCCCGCCCGGCTCTTCGCTCTCGTCGACACCGCCAAGCTGCGCGCCCAGGAACCGGGGCTCGCCGCCCAGCTCGGTCTCGACAGCCCGGAGTCGACGACCGCCGCACTCACCCCGATCGAGCAGGAGGAGATCCCCCGCGGAAAGGCGCTGGACGAGTTCCTCGCCACCATTGCCTGGCCCGACGCCGTGGCCGGATGCGCGATCACGGTGGAGCGTCTGATGCTGCCGCCGTCCGCCGAGGCCTCCGTACCGGACGGGCTCAGTGACGCCCAGCTGACGAAGTGGGTCGCCCGGCACCCCGACCGGCAGGAGGTGCGGATGACCGTGGCCGTCCTGCGCAACGGTGCGCGGGAGTCCGCCGTACGGCTCCGGGAGAAGGACTCCGCGAGCGAGGTCCTGACCGGCGCGGGTCTGGTACCGGGGCTGGCCGAGGCGCTGGCCGCCACGTTCGAGTCCTGAGCTTCCTGCCACGGCGGGTGGCATCGCGCCCGCCGTCCCCATGGGGGCGCGGTCAGCCTGCCGAGCAGCTCGGCAGAGCGGCCGTGTCCCCCGTGCGGATCTTCTCCAGCGACTTCTTCGCGTCGTCAATCGTCTTGACCTTCACGAGCGTGAGCCCGCTGGGGGTGTCGGACGCGGCGGCCCTGCAGTTGTCGTCCGGCGTCAGGAAGTACCGGGCGCCTGCGTTGCGCGCGCCGACCAGCTTCATGTTGATGCCGCCGATCGGGCCGACCTTGCCCTGGTCGTCGATGGTGCCGGTGCCCGCGATGAACTTGCCGCCGGTCAGCTGGCCGGGCGTGAGCTTGTCGATGATGCCCAGGGAGAACATCAGACCGGCGCTCGGGCCGCCCACATCGGCGAGCTTGATGTCGATCCGGAACGGGAACGTGTGATCCGTCCCGGCCTGGATGCCGACGATCGCCCGGTTCTCCTTGGGCGCCTTCGCCGTCGTGATGGTGATCTTCTCGGAACCCTGCGGCTCCTTGCCGGCCTTCTCGGCGGCGGCCGCCGTCTTGGCCGGGATCACCGTGAACGTGACGTTCTCACCGGGCTTGTGCTTGGTGACGAGCGTCGCGACGTCCTCGGGCTGCCTGACCGCCGTACCGTCGACCGCCTTGATCACGTCGCCCGCGTGCAGCTTGCCCTGCGCGGGGCTGCCCTTGATCACCGTGGAGACCACGACACGCGAGGTCACCGGGATGCCCAGCTCGGTCAGGGCGGCGACCTTGGCGCTCTCCTGGGACTGGCTGAACTCCTCGGCGTTCTCCTGCGTCGACTGCTGCTCGGTCTTGCCGTTCGGATACAGCGTGTCGTGCGGGACGACGACGCTGTCGTGGGCGAGCCAGCCGTAGACGGCCTCGACGAGGTTCATGTTGTAGTCGGCACCCGTGACCCGCACCGTCGTCATATTGAGGTTGCCGGATGTCTTGTACGTCTTGTGCCCGGAGATCTGCAGGACCGGTTCTCCACCGACCTTGCCGAGCGTGTTCACCGTCGGACCGGGAGACATCTCCGAGTACGGCACTTTCATCAGCACGCCCGCGCAGAGCAGCGCGATGAGGATCAGTGTGGAGGCGAGCATCGTCGCGGTGCGGCGTGGCATGGAACGACAGTACGGGAAGGGTCTGTCAGTGCACCGCCGGGGCCGGTCCGTAAGGGGCGGAGGGCCAGGTGAGGTGCTGTGCCGATCGGCGTGGGCAGGCGGCGCCGCGATGCGGATCGGCGACTGCGTACGTACGGTGCTGCCTCAGGCAGCGTCGGAACCGGAGTGAGTTTTCTCCATCGCCTCACGGAACCGGGCATACCCGGCGAGTTCGGTGACATCGCCGGTCGTGCGATTTCTGGCGGCCCAGCTCCCCCATATCGCAGCGCCGAGAGCAGCGAAAAGCGGAATCAGCAACCAGGCAAGTGCTGCCATGACGACCTCCCTACCCCATGAGCGACCGCAACCGCCGATCAGCAGATTAGCCATCTGCAGAACCAACGCTCATGGCAGGGGTGCGGTTACGCAAATCGGGGCTGATGACCCCTGGTTGGGTTTGAGCTCAGCAGGCGCCGACCCACTCCTCCGTGCCGTCGGAAAACCGCTGGTGTTTCCAGATCGGGACCTCGTGCTTGAGATCATCGATGAGTTTGCGACACGCCGCGAACGCCTCCGCGCGGTGCGGGCAGGAGACGGCGACGACGACGGCCAGATCTCCCACCTTCAGTTCACCCACACGGTGTACTGCAGCCAGCGCCCGGACCGGGAAATCGGCCGCGACCTTCTCGGCCACCCGGCGCATCTCGTCCTGCGCCGACGGATGGCAGGAGTAGCCCAGCGCGCCGACGTCCTGCCCGCCGTCGTGATTGCGCACCGTGCCGACGAAGAGCGCGGTGCCGCCCGCGGCGTCGTCCCCGACGGCGCGGAAGATCTCGTCGACCGACAACGGTGTCTCGCGGATCTCCAGCAGTCGGATCGGGTCCTGTGCCGCCTGCTCACCGGGGTGGTCGTGGGTGGGTGCCATGCCGCCCATCGTGCCGTACCGCGCCGACAATGCGGAATAGCCCTTTCCACCGGAGGACCATCGACAGCCTTGGAGCCTTCTACAGACCCGCCCCGGCATGATCCGAACGAAAGACCCCAGTGCGGTGACCGGCGAAGTCTGCCTCATGGGGAGCGTCGTCCGGTGCGTGCGATCGCACGGCGGAGGGTCGCCCCGATACCGGGCGTATCGGGGCGAGCCCGACAACGCAGCGAGCGTGCGTGCCGGACGCCGCCTGGCAGGCGGTACTTTCGAAACACGCCCCAGGAGGGTGCTGAAGGTCTTGGCCGGATCAGCGAGCGGCGTCTGGTGCGTGCAGCTGCAAGGCGCCGAAGCGGCCTCA
>NZ_JBITER010000050.1:0-37791 GCF_044455345.1 Streptomyces sp. NPDC051286
TGGACCGGACACGACCAGCACCACACCCGCAGCAGCCGCCTCGAACGCCTCGCCTACCGACTCACGGCCTGACCCAGGAATTACGCAGCAGAGTCTTCGGGGACACCAAAACTCAGTCTTCGCCCCGGCTGACGAAGTGCGGGGCGGGCTGACCACGGATGGGGGCGTACGCGCAGGACCACTCCTCGGGGGACGAGAGTCGAGGTACCCGCCAGCGGTGGACCGTCCGGCACCGACGGATGCGATTGCGGACGGTGAGATTCGTATCCGTGAGGTCGACGAAGGTGCGACCGACCGCCGTGAGAACCGCCCCTGCCGCGGCCCGGTGCGGCAGACAGGCCGTCTGAAGAGCCATCGGCTCTGTTGCCGTGTGCAGGGGGACGGCGCCCTCGTCCTTCCATTCAGCGGATGGTCGGACACCCTCCCTTCTCGTGAATCCCGGCGTGGCAACCGAAATCGGATTCCTCAGCATGTAGGACGTATGTGAGTCAGCACCGCACGTGCAGAACATGGCCGACCTTGTCGCCCTTTCTTCGTGCAGTCCTGATTCATGGGTCCATAGGCACGCACTCCGGATGCGACGCGTGCCCAACTACGCACGGAAATCCGGGCGCATCACCAAGGTGGCTCACCGCGCCCGGCCAAGGCAGCAGCCGGAATCAACGGTCCACAGCGAGTTGGCCGAACACTCACTAGACCATTTGGGTGCCTGAGGCATCCAGTGGGGAGAGGCCGCCAGGAATCCCCCACCCTGTATGCGAGGTCCGCCATGGCAGACATTGAGACCATTTCCTTTCCGCAGGACCGTACCTGTCCCTACCACCCGCCGACGGGGTACCGGCCTGCGCACCGGGGACCACAGCCCGTGTCGCCCGCCCGGCTCTTCGACGGCCGCACCGTGTGGCTCGTTACCGGGCACGCGGAGGCGCGAGCGTTGCTGGTCGACCCGCGGCTGTCGGCCGACCGGGAGAACCCTGCGTTTCCCGTGCTCACTGAGCGGGTGGCAGCGACCACTTTGCGACGCGTCGAACTGCTCGGTCTCGACGACCCCGAGCACAACGTTCAACGACGGATGCTGATTCCGAGCTTTACGGTCAAGCGCACAGCGGCCCTGCGGCCGCGGATCCAGGAGACCGTGGACAGACTGCTGGACGCGATCATCGAGCAGGGACCGCCGACCGATCTGGTCAGTGCCTTCGCGCTGCCCGTTCCGTCCATGGTCATTTGCGCGCTGCTCGGGGTGCCCTATGCCGACCACGAGTTCTTCGAGTCGCAGTCGCGCAGGCTGCTCCGCGGTCCCGCAGCCAGCGATATCGAGGCCGCGCGGGACGCACTCGACGACTACTTCCGAGACCTGATCCAACGCAAACGGTCCGACCCCGGCGAAGGATTGCTCGACGAGCTCATCGCCCAACAGCTCGACACCGGGGCTGTCGACCACGACGAACTGGTCCGACTGGCCGAAATCCTGCTTGTGGCCGGTCACGAGACGACCGCGAACATGATCTCGCTCGGTACCTTCACTCTGCTGCAGCATCCCGACCAGTTGGCCCGGGTGCGCGCCTCCAAGGACTTGATGCCTACTGCCGTCGAGGAACTGCTCCGCTTCCTCTCCATCGCCGACGGAATGTCTCGGGTGGCTACGCAGGACATCGAGGTGGGCGGGGTGACAATCCGGGCCGGGGACGGCGTCATCCTGTCCACGTCCGTGATCAACCGGGACGAGGCCGCATATCCCTCGCCGGACGAACTGGACCTCGGACGGAATTCGCACAACCATGTCGCGTTCGGCTTCGGTATCCATCAGTGCCTCGGTCAGAATCTGGCTCGGGCCGAAATGGAGATCGCGCTACACACGCTGTTCGACCGTCTTCCGGGACTACGACTGGCGGTACCCGCCGGCGATATCCCGTTCAAACCGGGTGACACTGTCCAAGGCATGGTCGAACTACCCGTGGCGTGGTGACCGAAATCCGAACGGAAAGGACCCTGTTGTGATGCGGATCAGTATCGACACGGATGTGTGCATCGGCGCCGGACAGTGCGTGCTTGCCGCGCCGAAAGTCTTCACTCAGGACGACGACGGTTTCAGCAAACTGCTGCCGGACCACGAGGACGCCGCCGGCCCCCTCGTCAGGGAGGCGGCACGCGCCTGCCCTGTACAAGCGATCACGATCACATAGCCGGCCAGGCTGCCGACGGGGTTGCCCGCACGGGAGGCTCCTGATGACGACAGTGCTGCTCATCAGGCAGCTGGAGTGGCTGCGTGGCACGATGAGAGGAGTTGTTCCCGGCCGGTAGGTGGCGGGAGGGAGCAGATATGGAGATCAAGCCGCAGGCGGCTGTCATCCCCAAGGAGATGGGCGATCTCGAGCAGGGGAAGTACGGCCCCGTATTTCCGAAGACACCGGCGTGTTACGGGTTCACCATCGTCGCGAGGGTCAAGCCGGGCCGAGCCGAGGCAATCCGTGAGCACGGCAACACCCTGGCCGAGGCGCTGGAGCGGGATCCGTATCTTCTGGCGCCGCTGAAGCTGCACTACCTGCGCTGGGTGCTCTTCGACGACGACACTCGTTTCATGTATCAGGGGATCTTCGACACCGACTTCGACAAGTACACCGAGGACGCCGTCGCACTGTTCAGCAAGGCGGGGGTGAGCACGGCCTTCGAGAACCTCGAAGGGTTTCCCGAGGACTGGAAGACCAACCCTGAGGCATTCGTCAGGTTCGTGCGTGAACACCACTGTCCGAGCTTCATCGAGTACGGCGAATATCCGTTCGTCACGGCCGACGAGATCAAGAAGGCTCTGCGGATCAAGAGCGCGCTGTCGGAGATGCTCGACCAACTGCAGTGAGAGCGGCTGCCGCACGCTCGTCCCACTGTGGATCGGAGACGAGATGAACGAGGTTACGACCGCACGTACCTACAATCAGAACCACATCCCTCGTGAGCGCACCCCTGGTCGGCGACGGGTGAGCGTCTACGTCTCGTGGAGCTATCCGGCGGAGGCGGGCAGGAACCCTGCCGAGCTGGACAATCGTTTCTCCACCATGACCGAGGTGCGGCGGGTGACCTGGCCCGCCTACGAGGACCCGAAGTGGTCCGAGCCGTCGCAGTTCCAGCAAGGCATCGCCGGTTCATTGGAGTTGTTCTTCTGGGCCTGGGTGCCGTTCCAGCAGTTCGTCGAGGAGACCACCGGACATCCCGTCCCCGTATACCAACGCATCGACCAGGCCGGTTTCCATACCCCGCTCGACGAGCGGGTACTGGCGGATACCGACACCTTGTTCGTGTTCGGGCTGGATCACATGATCACAGGACAGGAGCCCGAACCCGGTGAGGTCGAGGCACTGCGCGCATTCCTTGAACGTGAGGACACCCGTCTGGTCCTGGGACCTCACCATGACGTCGGGGCATCGGACGATCTGGCAGTGCGGGAGATCGAATACTGCCATCACGGCGATCCATTGGTTCCCCGCCAGCAGCGGTTCGCCACCTATGTCCGGGGCTTGATGCAGGGGCTCGGAGTACCCGTCGAGAACCGCTACGGACTGCGTCCCGCCGTACAAGGGCCGAACCGAATCGCCCCGTTCTCCCCGATCCGGGACGCGGATACGAGAGGCTGGCTGGACGGGGTGACGAACTTCAACTTCCACCAGCACCTTCCGCATTACGCCGTGACGAGCGACGAGCCGGATGTCATTCATCTGCTGGCTCGGCAGCCGATCGACACCTCCAGGCCGCATCCGTTCATCGAGGCAGGCAACACCGAGTTCAATATGTTCCTGTGGATGCCCCCGAGCGGTGAGCGGGCCGGCGATGTGCTGCTCGCGGACTCCACGATTTTCAGTTCGCTGTTCGGCGGCGACGAGAGCCTGCGGAATTTCTGGCGGAACCTCGTCACGAAATAGTGACGCAAGGAGGCGCGAGTGTGAGCACGAACGCGCGAGCCGTTCTGGAGCTCGACGACATTCAGCGCGGGGTCCTCACCCCTCGCCCTACGCCCTACGCGGCGACCTACGTGGCGTTCCGTATCGATGACCGGGCGCATGGAAGGGAGTTGATGCGGCGCGCGAGTGCGGTGGTGACTTCAGCCGCCGACTCGGCCAGCCCCCTGGGGGAGACGTGGGTGAGTGTCGCGGTCACCTCTCACGGGCTGAAGGCGCTGGGTGTGCCGCGCGCATCGATGGACACGTTCGCCTGGGAGTTCCGCCAAGGGATGGCAGCCCGCGCCAAGGCGCTGGGTGATGTCGGCCAGAGCGCCCCCGAGCACTGGGAAGCGCCGCTGGGCACGCCGGATGTCCATGTCGTGCTCACGGCGGTCGCGCCCGATGCCACGCGGTTGGCGGGGGCCCTCGATCGGGCCCGCGCCGCTTACGACCGGCTCCCCGGGGTGACCGCGATCTGGCGGCAGGACTGTTACGCGCTGCCCACTGAGACCGAGCATTTCGGCTACCGCGACGGTGTCAGCCATCCTGCCGTCGAGGGCAGCGGCTTCGCCGGGTCGAACCCGCTGGAGGTGCCTTTGAAGGCCGGCGAGTTCGTGCTCGGCTACCGGGACGAGATCGGCGGCATCCGCACGCTGCAGCCGGAGGTGCTGGGACGCAACGGCAGCTACGCGGTCTTCCGCAAACTCCACCAGCGGGTCGCCCTCTTCCGGCGCTATCTGCGGGACAACGCCACCGGACCCGAGGACGAGGAACTGCTGGCAGCCAAGATCATGGGACGCTGGCGCAGCGGTGCACCGCTGGCGCTCAGTCCGCAGCACGACGACCCCTCCCTCGGCGCCGACCCACAGCGCCGCAACACCTTCCTGTACGAGCGGGACGATCCGGTGGGCTTCACCACACCCAGCGGCTGTCACATCCGGCGGGCCAACCCCCGCGACGCGTCGGTGGCGGGCGAAGTGCGGCTCCACCGCATGATCAGACGCGGCGCCGCCTATGGTCCGCCGCTGCCCGAAGGAGTGCTGGAGGACGATGGTGCCGACCGCGGCCTGATGTTCGCGTTCATTGGGGCCCACCTCGGGCGTCAGTTCGAATTCGTGCAGTCCGAGTGGATGAACGACAGCGTCTTCTTCGGCGGCGGCAACGCCGGCGACCCCGTCACGGGATCCCACGACGGCGTGACCGGCTACACCATTCCCCGGCGGCCGGTGCGACGACGTCTGTCCCCACTGCCGCGGTTCGTTGTCACCCGCGGTGGCGAGTACTGCTTCCTGCCGGGCCTCAACGCCCTGCGCTGGCTCGGCGATCTCCAGGACTGACACTGCGGTCACGCGCACCGGGGCACCGCTCCGAGGCGCTCCGCGGCCCGAGGAGACATGCCTCATGGGCACCCTGCACCTGCTGTTCAATGCCGTCACCGTGATCTTCATCGCGGCCACCATGTTCACTGCCGGCCTGGGGGCCACCTTCGCGGCACTGCGGGGCGTTCTCACCGACGTCCCACTGCTGACCCTGTCTCTGATCGCCAACATGGTGGCCATCCCACTGCTCGGTTGGGGCATCGGTGCCCTGCTCAGCCTGCCCACCGCGTCATTCATCGCGCTCGTCCTGGTCGCCTCCTCCCCGGGCGGCCCCTTCGGCGCGAAGCTCGCCATGGTGCAAAAAGGCGACATCGTCGCAGCCGGGGCCGTGCAGGTGCTGCTTGCCGCCATCGGCAGCCTCACCTTCGCCCCGACTGTCAACGGCATCCTCACCGCCGCCAAGGTCGGCAATGGCATCTCCCTCGACGTGGGAGCGCTGGTACAGACTGTGGCACTCCTGCAGCTCGTTCCGTTCGCCATCGGCCTGCTGCTGCGCCGCTACGCGGCACTCACCGCACAAGCGTGGCACCCCACCGCGGCCGGGGTCTCGAACGTGACATTCCTGATCGTGCTGGCGGGCATGCTGGTCGGCAACTGGCAGAACGTCGTCGCGCTGCTCGGCTCACGCACGCTGCTGGCCGGGTTCGTCCTCGCAGCCGCCGCCTTCGCCGTCGGAACACTCCTGTCCACAGGGCCGCCGGTGCGCCGCACCGCCATGGGAGGCGTCACGGCAGTACGCAACGCGGGGCCCGCCCTGGCCGCGATCGGCATCGCCTTCGCCGACCAGCCCGCCATCCTGGGCGCCCTCGCCGCAGCCCTGCTGAGCGGTCTGGCGGCAGCCCTGCCGATCGCTGCCCTGCTCAGCAGCCGACGAAACGGCCCCGGAAACCCGTAAGACACGCTGCCCATGACACGCGTGGTCCATGAACAATGCCACGCGCACGCTCTCCGGCACCCCTCCTTCGGAGCTGTCGGCCCGGGGCCGAGCGCGCCGTCCCAACGCAAGCCGTGGTCCACGATCCGCAGCCGCTCGGGCATCTCGACCTCGTCGCGCAGGTCCTCCAGCGGGTGGACGGCGTGTGCCGGAGCCGTGTGCCGGGGCCGGTGGCACAGGTCAGGTGCGAGGCCCGGGTCGGGGCTGTTGGAATGGCCACAACGCCGCCCTGGAGGAATGCCTCGCCCGACAGTTCGCTGCCGTATTCCCTGTGGTCCAGCCTGTACAACACCCACTACATCTGTTCGACGAAGCCGACGGCTGCGGATACGGCACCGGCAACCAGGCCACCGTCACCATGCCGAACGACAAGAACTACCCGTACGAATCCGAACTGACGGCGACCGCCGTCCAGCTAGGTGCTCCGGTTGCCGTCCACATGGAGGACCACCTTGCCGCGCGGGTGTTCGGTCACAAGTACCTCGTAGGCCGCGCGGGCCTCGGTGAGTGGCACGACGCGATCCACCACCGGCGTCAGCCGGCCCTCGTCGATCAGTTCTGAGATGGCCACCAGACCGGCCCGGTCGGGTTCGACGATGAAGAACAGGGCGCGAACTTCGTGGGCGGCGGCCTTCTCAGGGTCAGGGGGCTGCACGATGCTGATGAGGGTGCCGCCGGGCCGGAGCGTCGCCCAGGAGCGGTCCTGCGTCTCTCCGCCCACCAGGTCAAGCACCACGTCGGCGTCCCGCACCAGGCCCTCGAACCGTTCGGCCCGGTAGTCGATGACCCGCTGCGCACCGAGCGCGGTGACGAAGTCAATGTCGCGCGCGGAAGCGGTGGCCGTCACGCGCCCTCCCAGCGCCGTAGCAATCTGCACGGCGAAGGTACCCACACCGCCGGCGCCGCCGTGAACCAGGACGCGCTGTCCCGGTTGCAGCTCGGCATGGTCGACCAACGCCTGCCATGCGGTGAGGGCCGCGAGCGGTACAGCCGCCGTGCGGTCATGGTCCAACTGGGACGGTTTGGCGGCGAGCATGCTTGCGGGAACGGCAACGTACTCGGCTGCCGCACCGTCGCGGGTGAACGGGATCAGCCCGTAGACCTCGTCGCCGACAGCGAGATCGGTCACCCCGAAGCCGACTTGGGCCACAACGCCGGAGACCTCGTGCGAGGGAATGGTCGGCGTTCGGTCGCGCCCCGTCCCGTCAAGGCTGTCGGTCCAGCTGGCGTCCCATTCGAGTTCGCCGGCGGTGATGGAGGCGGCGTACACCGCGACGAGCACTTCGCCGGTGGCCGGTTCGGGGCATGGGGCCGACTCGTAGACGAATTGTTCCGGGCCGCCCCGTCGGTGGGCCCGGACGGCGTGCATCGTACTGGTCATGAGGAGATCACTCCCGCGATCGGACCGACCTCAGTCGGTCATACCGGCCCGATCACTCCTTGGACGGCGGCTCGCTCCTCATCGGGCCCGCACCGGACGCATGGCTTCATCATCGACTTCGAGCAGGCGTCACTGGGCAGCGGCTTGATGGAGCTGGCCCATCTGCGCATCGGTTTCCCGACCTGCTGGTGTGTCACTTCGGCGTCCGTGCCGCTGCTGGAACGGGCGGAGCGCGCATACCGCACGGTGTGGCGCACCGCGACCGGCTACGAGACCCAGGACAGCCTCGCCGACGCGTGCGCCGGCTGGCTGCTCCGCGGCGACGCGCTGGTCGAGCGGGCACGCCGCGAGAACAATGACCACCTGGCCCGGATTCCGCACCGGGACTGGAAGTGGGGCACGGCGACAGCCCGGGAACGGCTCGTCCACCGGCTCGGTGTCGTCAGCCAGCTGACCGCCAACCGCACCTCCCTCAGCGGGGTGAGCAGCCTCACCGCCGGCATGCGCCAACAAATGCTCGCTCGCTGGCCCGCACTTCGGCCAGTCCCGGCAAAGCGACCTTAGAGGTCGGCTGGCACCCCGGAATCGTCGGCTAATCACTGACATGCCGACCTGTCTCATGCCCAGGAAGCCGTTGGTCAGCTGATCATCTGCTGTTCGGCGCGGAGGGAGTCACAGATCGAGGATGAGATCCGCGGGTGGTTGTGAGCAGCAGATGAGCGCGTTGCCCTCGGCCGGCAGGTCGATGGGGTCAGGAGAGTAGTCGACACCGCCGGAGACGACTGCTGTCTCGCAGGTGTGACAGACACCGGTGCGGCACGACCATCGCACTGGGACGTCGCATGCCTCGGCGAGTTCCAGGAGTGTGCCGTAGCCGGGGTCCCAGGGAACGGTCAGGCTGCTGCGGGCGAAAGTGACGGAGGGGCCAGTACCCGGTCCGGGCGGATGGGTGGGCAAATGGGGAGCCGGTGCATCGGTCGGAACCACTCCGGGCGTCATCGCGGTCACGGATCCAAAGGTCTCTGTGTGGATCCGCCCAGGGGCCAGGCCGCAGTCCACCAGTGCTTGTGTCATGTCGTCCATGAACGCCACCGGACCGCAGATGTAGGCGTTGGCGTCCTCCGGGATTCCAAGGTCCGCGAGAAGCTGGGCGGTGAGCCGACCGGTGGAGGTGTAGTCGTCGCCGAGACGGTCGTCGTCGCGTGGGCGGCTGTACGAGACATGCCGTCGGCCGGACGGCAGGCGTGACAGCAGAGTGCACACCTCGTCGGCGAAAGGATGCTCGGTGCCGTCCCGGGCTCCATGCACCCACCACACTGCGCGGGGATCACGGTTGTCGGCGAGCGCATGGAGCATGGCGAGCACCGGGGTGGCCCCGACGCCGGCGGAGACCAGCACAATGGCTGCCTCGTTGTTGTCGAGGATGAACGTGCCTCGCGGAGCGGCCACTTCGAGTACGTCGTCGACCACGACGTGTTGATGCAAGTAGCTGCTGCCCACGCCATGGGGTTCCTGCTTGACGCTGATCCGGTAGTGGTCGTCCCCCGGGCGCCCGGACAGGGAGTAGCTGCGAATGACCGGCGCGCCCTGTGGGTCGGGACGCATCCTGACTGTGACGAACTGGCCTGGCAGTGCTGGTGGAAGCGGGCTGCCGTCGGTAGCGGCGAGAGTGAGGGAAAAGATACTCCTGCTCTCGGGGGCGATGCCCGTGACCGTCAGGGGACGGAAGCCCGGCCAGGCCGGTGGCGGGCTGCTCGCGGCTGCAGTCAGGCCCGTATTGCCTCCCGTATTGCCTGTTGACCAGCCCTTCGAGTCGTAGTCGTCCAGGAGCGACTGCATGGACGTCTTCCAGCCGGGGCTGAGCGCGGGAATGCGGAGCGCCCGCTCCACTTGGGAGCGCGAACGCCCGGGTCTGTAGAGGACGGCGTCGACCTCCGCGACGGTCATGGCTTCCGGCCCCGTGGAGACTTTGACGATCTCGTCACCGGCCTGGACGATCCCCTCGGCCAGCACCTTCAGGTAGAAGCCGGGGCGTCCATGGGCGACCAGCAGGGCGGGCATCTGCGGTTCGTCCATGCGAAGACCCACGCGATAGCAGGTCACCCGGGGCTGCGTGACTTCGAACAACGCATCGCCGATGCGGTACTGGTCGCCGATGCACACCTCGTCGTCGGGCAGTCCGTCCACGGTGAAGTTCTCACCGAACTGGCCGTGAGTGAAATCGTTGCGGTGCAGGTGCTCCTGCCAGTACCGATAGGAGTCCATCTGGTACACCAGCACTGCCCGGTACGGCCCGCCGTGACCGGTGAGGTCGCCCTGGCCGTCTCCGTCGATGTTCAGCTTCCTGACCATCCGCGGGCCCGTGACTGGGTGCTTCCATACACCCGTATGCGTCTCTCGGCCCTTCCAAAGAACATCCCGGGGCATCCCGACATTCACCGCGACGAGTGTGGCCATCCGTGCATCTCCCTGGTCGAACGGACCGCCCCCATCGCCGCCACGCTAATACGCCAACTGTCGATGGCACGTGCAGGACACGTGACGCAGCGGCCTGCACGGATCTCCTTTTCAGCACAGGTCCGTGCTGCTCATGGGCGGGCCAGGAACGGGAGTGGCACTGCATGGGAGGGACGCAGCAGTCGCCGGGGTCCGGATTCGCCAGGACCTCCCGGACTGGCGTCCGAAAACCATCCCGTCCGTGGCGGAGGCCGGAGCGAGGTCGATCCGAATCAGGTCCATGCCAATAGCCGGCATCAGAGGTCTCCCCCGGGTCCTCGGCGTGCTTTCGCCACGATGCGCGGGTTGCCGCTCCACCGGCGAACACGGAAGGTGGAGCCAATGGCTGTCCACTCACAAGAAGGTACAGGTGGATGACAGCGCCCATCGCGCCGCCCTCCGCAGCCGGTATCCGTGCACCGGACACCGGAATCGCGCGCGAAGCGGACCAGCTGGTCCGGGACACCACGAGCGAGCTCATCTACCACCACTCACGGCGCGTCTTCTGGTTCGGCGCCCTGCAGGGACGCCGTCGCGATCTGAGCTTCGATCCCGAACTCCTCTACATCGGCGCTCTCTTCCACGACCTCGGGCTCGGCGAGCGCTTCCACGGGAGCGGCTGGCGGTTCGAGGTGGACAGCGCGGACGAGGCCCGGCGATTCCTCCAGTCGCACCATGTGCCGGAGGACAGCATCCGGCGCGTGTGGACCGCCATTGCGCTGCACACGACGCCTGGTATCCCGCAGTTCATGGAGCCGGAAGTAGCTCTGGTGACGGCCGGGGTCGAATACGACGTGCTCGGTATCGGCTACGAGGAGATCTCGGAGGCCGACCGGGCGGAGATTGTCGCCCTGCATCCCCGGCCGGACTTCAAGCGGCGCATTCTCGCTGCGTTCACCGACGGGGTCCGGCCCAAACCGGAGACGACCTTCGGCAAGTGAAGGCCGATGTGCTGCAGAACTATGTGCCTGGTTTCGAACGCGGGGACTTCGTCCGTGCGATCCTCGGCTCCCCATGGCCGGAGTGAGCGGGCGCAACCGGTCCGCACCGCGGTGGCGGTTCAGTCCGCTTGGGTAATCGCACCGCGGAGCATGGCCACGGTCGTGGCCGCCGCCCGACGCTCCGTGTCGTCCTCTGTCGTACGCACACGCTCCTCCAGGAGCACAACGGCCGCCTGGAGGACCCCGATGCGCACCGGAACGCTCCGCATTCCGGCCAGTACCGCGGCCGCCTGCTCCGCCGGGGTCACGCTCGAAGTCTGCGGGATGAGGGTGGTGATGCCGCGCCCGAGCGCACGGTCGCGGGGCGGTTGAGCTGCTGAGGTCACCGGAGAATTCTGCCGCACCGGAACCCTGGATTCGGTCAGCGACTTGGCCATTGTCCGCCCTCTTCAGCGAAACCGCGGGCAACAGTGGCTTTCGTGGGCCGTCCTCCACTTCGGACTGCGCGTCGGGCCGGCGTCACGGCGCCGGATCCGGACCATGCGTCTCGCGCAATGACGGAAGCCTCGAAGCAGGGCATTTCAAGTGTCCGGAATGCGCTTGCCCGGCGATCGCGGCCCCTCACGGGCGCGGCCCGCCGCCGAGTCTGGCAAGCGGTCATGGTCGCGCCCAGGTGCGCATGGCGCTGCGTGAGGCGAAGGCGGCCACGTCCTTGTCGAGCGGGTGGTCGGCGTACTGATGGATGCGCCAGGGCGCCTCGATACGGGGATGTCCGGCGGTCACGTAGTCGGCGATCCACAGACCGTCACCGGCATAGGACGTGGTGTCGTAGTTCAGCCAGAAGTGCCGGTTGCAGTAGAGCAGGACCCGGTGGTGCGGCCTCAGGCGCTTGACCTCGCGGATGAAGCGGTCCTTCTCGGCATCGCTCGCCCGTGTTCCATCACCGGTCACTTCCCAGTCCACGGCGAGCAGATCGCCTGCCTTCTCCGGGGCCTTGCTGACAAAGTACTCTGCCTGCGCGGTGAGGTTTCCCGGCCACAGGAAGTGATAGAAGCCGACCACGCATTCTGCGTCCCTGGCTCGCTTGACCTGTGCGGACAGGTGCGGGTTGACGTACGAAGCGCCCTCGGTGGCCTTGATGAAAACGAAGTCGATTCCGTCCGTGTCGAAGGACGACTGATACGAGCTGACATCGACGCCATGCAGCATGGGCACCGCCTTCAAGTGGGCTCTGTGGTTCCGTTTCTCTCTCTGTACGTGCCCGCAGCCGCCGGTTCCCATCCGTCCCTCCCCAGGGGGACGTTCTTCCAGCCACCCGGAATAGGCCTCCGCATCGGCGAGTTGGTGGAACGACAAGACGGCATTGCACTTCGCAGGCACCATCGGAAGGTCGGATCCATGAAGATCGGCATCATCGGAGCGGGCAACATCGGCGGCAACCTGACCCGGCGTCTCACCGCGCTGGGCCACGAGGTGTCCGTCGCCAATTCCCGTGGCCCGCAGACGCTCACAGCGCTCGCTGAGGAGACCGGAGCCACCCCTGTCACTGTGGCGGAGGCAGCACGAGGGGCGCGCGTCGTCGTCGTCACCATCCCGGTCAAGGCCGTCCCCGGCCTGCCCGCGGGGTTCCTCGACGGGGCGACGGAGGGTGTGGTCGTCATCGACACCGGCAACTACTACCCACAGCAGCGCGACGGCCGTATCACCGCCATCGAGGACGGCCTGCCGGAGAGCAGGTGGACCGAGGAGCAGATCGGTCACCCGGTGATCAAGGCATTCAACGGGACGTACGCGGAGGACATCCTCTCCAAGCCGCTCCCGAAGGGCAGCCCAGGCCGTCAGGCCCTGCCGGTCGCCGGTGACGACGCGGCCGCCAAGCAGACCGTGCGCGACCTCATCGACGAGCTGGGCTTCGACACGGTGGACGCCGGCGGCTTGGACGAGTCGTGGCGCCAGCAGCCCGGCACGCCCGTCTACGGCAACCAGGGCGATGCCGAGACCATCGCGAAGGCGCTGGCCGAAGCGTCCCCGGAGCGTACGGCGGAGTGGCGCGCCTGACGGAGCGGCGCGCCGCTCCGTCCATCGCCGACGCGGACGGCGCGGACAACGCCCTGCCGGGGCTTCGCCGAGGTCGTAGGTGAACTCGCGTCCGACGCACAGGCGTTGTCCGACGGCTGACTACCGTGCGTCGTCCGGTGCGGCCGGGAGGCTGTCCATGAACGAGCTGACGGAGAACACGGCGCGACCGGGTCCGGGCGGGCCGTAACCGGGCGGCGAGCTGAGCCCGTACTCCTCCATCGTCGAGCGGTACGCGTCAAGCAGCCGGATGTGGTACTCCAGTGGCGCACCGTCCGGGTTGGTCTTTCCCAGCGGCGTGGTGGGCTCCGGGCACCATGTCGTGAAGCGCGGGGTGATGCCGTGCGACATGAAGAACCGCAGGCCCTCGGTGGTCGAGTCGATGGCCTCGTCGACGGTCGTGAAGCCAAATGGCTCGGCCATCTCCACGCCCGCCACGAAGTTGGGAATGACGTTGCGGGCGCCGAAGACGTCGGCGGAGTCCAGGATCCGGCGGTGCCACTCGTCGCGGCCCACGTAGCGCTCCTTGCCGGGGCAGTACAGCTCGAACAGCCGCCGGTCCCACACTTCGTAGTTGGGGTGATAGATCTGGACACCGTAGTCGTGGAAGCGCTGGACATCGGCTTTCGGCAGTGCCTGCGCGACGACCTTGCCGATCCAGCGGCCGGGGAAGGCGTCCTCGATCGCCTTGGCGTACTGCCCGTAGAAGTCGGCTTCGTCGCGCCCCCCGATGTGGGAGGTGATGGCGCCGCCGGTCAGGGTGTAGGCGGTGGAGGTCTTCGCGGTGTCGTAGCGGTCGATGATGGCGAGTGCTTCCAGCACCTCCTCGACCGGCTTGACCCCGGTGTAGGGACGTCCCGCGGCCTTGTGCTGGCGCCAGTTGTGGTTGATGTCGCAGTACTGACACTCCTCCTTGGCACCGAAGTACTGGCAGACGCGGAAGACCGTCAGATAGACGAGGTAGCCCCACTGGATGGTGGGCGCGACCTCCATCACCGACTTGCCGTTGGCAAGCGTGTGCCGGTAGTAGTCCGGCATCGGTGGCAGCCCCACGTCCGAGATCCGCCTGCCGTCCAGGTACAGCCCCAGGACGCCGTCCCTGTCGGCCGCGACGCGGTAGGGCGACGCCGGGTTCACCCGTACCGAAACAACCGTGCGGCGCAGCTCGTACGGGCCTCCGGTGAGCACGATCTCCTCCGGCGGGCGTCGCAGTGCGGCCGCTCCCAGCTCCGGCAGGGTGCCGTGGTCGAAGGAGAAGATGAAGTACGACTTCGGCTTGACGTCGCCGTCCTCGTTGTCACTGAGCGCGGACTCGTCGAACGCCACACCGCCGCGGAGCAAGTCCTCCTTGATGACGGCTTCCCGCGGCACGTGCGGGAACCGTTCCATCAGCCGCTCGATCAGGTGGGTGCGGCTGGGGTCGTTGCGGCTGGTGTCGGTACGGCTGGGCATGTACGGGGCTCCTCGGTCCGGTCGTCGAAAGTTCTTCCGGGTACGCCACACTCTGCAACGAACCAAGGGCGTGATCCGTTCGCGACGATCGTCCGCATCCCTTCACTTCGCCGTCCGTGGACCGGAGACCGGAGACCTGCGATGCCCCGCACCATGTCCGTGTCGGACAGCGCCGTGATCGCCTCTCCCCCACCTACGGTGTACGCGCAGCTCCGCAACCCTCCGGCGATGGGATGCCGGGGCCCGGAGAACCGTGGCGCCATCGCGCTCGGGGAGCGTCGGGTGGCGTACTCGGCATGGATTTCCAGGGCCGCACCAAGCGCGGCCACATCGTGACGGGCGACGTCCACGTCCGCGGGGTCGTCGCCGGCCGGACGGGGGTCCGGGACCCTTGTCAGTGGGGCGCAGCACACTGGCAGGAGCGCGGGACGGGTAAAGGGGACGCGGATGGACAGCGAGCACGACACCGGTTTCGAACCGGCCACCGGGGACGGCCCTTTGGTCCCGGGGCCGGCGGAGAAGCGTGCTGCGTCGGTGCGGACGGCGTGGGAGGGGCTGCTGCAGATCCGGCGGCTGACGAACAACGGGCGGGCGGACCGGGAGGGCCTACCGGCTCCGTGGGAGCTCCATCGGGCGGTGCGGGCGGTCGCGCTGGCGCTGGAGGCGGCCGGTGTGCCCGCATCGGCCGTTGATGCGTCCGGGCAGCGGGTCGCTTCCGGGTACCGGGTACAGGAGGGCGGGCCGCCCGGCACCGTACGGGTGGAGTGGCTCGGTCCGCCGGGCAGCGGGGCTGCGCACGAGGAGGAGGCGGAACTCACCCAGTGCGCGGCCGCGCTGGGGCAGCTGGGCTGGACGGCGCTGCTGTACCGCGGGCCGCGACGCCGACGGTTCCTGGAGGTCGAGCCGTCAACTACGCCGCCGTAAACGACAAGGCTTGCTGACTCGGTTCGATACGGCTTTGCTCACGCTGCCGACTGCCCCCCAGACAGGGCGGTCGCGGGTCACATCTACCGCTCCCGGCTTGGGCCGGGAGCGGATCGGGCATGTTGACGAATACCCACGCCGAGCGTGCGCGGTTGCGCACGCTGACCCCGGCGACATGGCCGGCCGGCCCAGCGAGGCCTGCTCGCCGCCACTCGGGCAACGCCACATAGGTCGCTTCCGGATAATCCGCCACGGATCGAATCACGGCTGGACATGACTGCCATGGCACCCACCCGCACCGAAGTCGCTGTCCTCGTACGAAGCCACGACCTGGGCGCTCTGCAGGGCGGTCTGATCGAGACCGTTGATCAGGCTGGCGTGCAGCCAGACGACGAGCAGCGCGGCGGCTCCGGCCAGCCCGGCCGTCATGACCACGGCCGCGGCGGCGGTCAGCCGCAGCCGCAACGACCGGCGGGCCCACCAGGACCGAACGACGGCGGACATCCGTCACCTCGCGCCGCTGCGCAGCCGGTAGCCGACCCCGCGGACGGTCTCGATGGTCCGACGGTCGAACGGGACGTCGATCTTGCGCCGGAGGTAGCCGACATACACCTCGACGATGTTGGTGTCGCCGTCGAAGTGCTCGTCCCACACGTGGGAGAGAATGTCCGTCTTGCTGATCACCTCGTCGGGGTGCCTGAGCAGGTATTCCAGGAGTGTGAACTCCCTTGCCGTCAGGTCGATGTCACGGTACCCACGGCGGCAGCTGTGGCGCGCCGGGTCCAGGGCGAGGTCGCCGACGGTGAGCACGGCGGGCCGGGCGGGTGCTCCGCGGCGCAGCAGGGCCCTCAGGTGGGCGACGAGCACCACGTAGGAGAACGGCTTCCTCAGGTAGTCGTCGGCGCCGAGATCGAGGGCGTCCGCCTCGTCGTATTCCCCGTCCTTCGCCGTGAGCATCAGCACCGGCGTCCAGACCCTGGCCGCCCGCAGCCGTTTCAGGACCTCGTAGCCCGACATGGAGGGCAGCAAGATGTCCAGCCCGATGACGTCGTAGGGCTCGTGGAGAGCCCGCCACAGTCCGTCCGCGCCGTCGTGTGCGACGTCGGCGACGAAGCCCTCCGCGGCAAGTCCATCGGCGATCGCCTCGGCGAGTGCTTGCTCGTCCTCGATGATCAGCATCCGCATGGCAGCCTCTCTCTCCATCCACCGTAGCTCCGGACCGGCGGCTGTTTCTGAGAGGACCCTGAGGATCGGTTCGGCTCTCAGCCTCCTCTCAGTGCCCCGGTCACAGGCTGGAATCGTCAAACAGGCACGTCCGGGCAAGGTGAGGAATGATGACGGGCCCCCGAGACGAGCGCCGGGACCGGGACACCGGGGAGCGCATGCGGCACGACGACGACCGCGACCGGCGGGCAACCGACGTCCGCCGAGTCGGCGGGCGGCCCGAGGGACGGCGAGAGACGGACCTCGACGAGCGGCAGCGCCTGGTGCGCACGTCGCGCGTCGCCGATCAGCCGTTCCGCTGACGGCGCATGCGGCCGGTCCGTGCTCCGCGGGTCACGGACCGGCCGCATGCACCGTCAGCCGCTGCGGATGGCGATCGCCGCGATACGGCTTCCGTCCATGGTGGCCTCTGCGATCGTCCAGCCCGGCAGCCCCTCGGGCGACGCGGCACCGGTGCCGACGTAGTCGGTGGACAGCCCCCGGGTCAGGCCCGTGCCAAGACCCCTGAGGCAGGCCTCCTTGCGCACCCAGATCCGGGCGAAGGCGAGAGGCCGCTCGTCCTCGGGCAGGGCGACCGAAGCCCGGGGTGGGCCCGGCGAGGTAGCCGCCGAGGCAGAATCCCGGATAGCGCCCGCCGTCGTGGACGAGTCGCGGATCGCCCGGCGCTGCCGCCGCAGTTTCCGGTAGGCGCGGGAGAGGGTGCCGCCCCGGGCTGGGCGTACAGCACGGCGTGGGCCACGGACTCGGCCGACAGCTGGAGTGTCTCGTCCGGGCCGGTGAAGCGGACGTCCCGATCCCACGGACCGGAGGCAAGAAGTCCGGCGACCGCCTCGGGGCAACCGGGCAGCGAGGCCCGCCCCCGGTGGACGAGGGCGAGAGGGCGGCGCCCCCGCCGTGGTGTCGGAGTGCGCCATGGCTGCCTCAGCGCGCGCGCTTCGTCGGCTGGGACCTCGCACGCCGGCCGGTGGCCGTTGCTTTGAGCCCTTCGGCGGGGAGCCCGTGCCAGCTCGTTCCCGGCATCAGCCGCTCGCCCTTCATGACCAGGGTCAGTGCCCCGAGCCGGACATCGGCGCCCACCACCGCGTCGTAGAGCACGATCGTCCGCGGGCCGATGCTCGTGCCGGGGCCGACGGTCACCTTCGACATTTTCATCACGCGGTCCTCGAACAGGTGCGTCTGCAGTGAGACCTGCAGGCCGATCGCGGCGTCGTCGCCCACCTCCACCAGATCGAACTCGGTGAGGTACGTGGTTCCGATCCAGGTGCGCCGTCCGATGGCGGCGCCGAACCGGCGGAGCACCGGCGGCAGGAACGGCGTCCCCACCAGGAGAGCCACGCCTGCCGGGACGGCGGCCGCCTCGAAGAGACCGGTGACGAATTCCGTACGGCGCACGAACAGGCTCCACAGGGGCTCGACGTGCGGCCGGTACTTTCCGGCGACCATCCACTTGACCAGCGCGCAGAACCCGATGACGGCCAGCACCGCGCCCATGGAGAGGAACGGTGACACGAGCAGCGGCACCAGCGGTCCTGTTCGGCGGGCAGTGCCGGTCAGGGCCAACAGGTACAGGAAGGCACTGGTGGCGAGCACCGAGGCGGGCACGGTGGCGCGGAAGAACTCGATGGCCAGGCGGCCGAGCACGGCCTTGCGGGTGGGCCGGAACGTCAGCTCCTCGGGGTACGAACCACTGGCCTGGCGTACCGGCAGCCGCAGTGCGGGCGAGCCCAGCCAGGTGCTGTCGGCGGGCACCCGGTCCGGGGGCGGCACCGTGCCCACTCCGATCAGACTGCCCGGGCCGAGCCGCGTTCCGGCGGGAACAAGCGCCGAGTTGCCGACGAACGCGCGCCCGCCGACCTCGGTGGACCGGAACGCCATGCGGTCGGCCGCGAAGGTGGCGACGCCGACGCCGGCCATGTCGGCGACGAAGCTGCCGTCACCGAGGGTGAGCAGGTCCGGGTCGATGTGCGCCGCGGTGGAGACTTCGGCGCGCCGGCCGATGCGGGCGCCGAGCAGCCGCAGCCACGGAGCCGTGTAAAGCGTGGCGTAGAGCGAGCTGGTGAGTAGCAGGCTGTGTTCCAGCAGCTTGTCGGCGATCCACTTGCGCACGCCGAGTGCCGAGCGCGCCGGGTGGATCCCCAGGGGTGTCCTCGGCAGGACAACCCGCTTGCCGGCGGCGACGACCAGGCACACCGTGGCCACGAAGACCGGGCCGGACAGCGCGGTGGCGGCGAGACCGGCGGTCGTGCCGATGTGCAGCCAGGCCCACCAGAACACGGCGATGCTCGGCAGCGGCATGGCGATCACGGCCACCTCCAGCAGGGGGGCCAGGCCGGCGCGGGCGATCCTCGCGCGGCCGTGCCGCAGGGGCGCCGGGCGGGGCTGCTCCGACGGGCGAGGGGCATCCGCGGAGGCACGCAGGCGTGCCGCGAACGCGCGCACGGTCGGGTTCTCGTACAGGTCACGCAGTGTGGCGCCGGTCCCGCCGTCCCGCCCGCGCAGCAGCGACACGGCGCGGGCGGCGAGCAGGGAGTGACCGCCGAGATCGGTGAAGAAGTCGGCCTCCGCCGACAGCTCCTCGGGTGCGATGCCGAGCACCTGCGCCCAGGCATTGCGCACCCTCGTCTCCAGCTCACCGCGGGCCGGCGCCACGTTGCCGGTGCCGACGAGCCGGCGGCCGGTCGGTGCGGGCAGCCGCGTACGGTCGGTCTTGCCGCTCGGCATGACCGGCAGCCGGTCGAGGAAGTCCAGCGCCGAGGGCACCATGTAGGCGGGCAGCGAGCGACGCAGGCGCTCGTACAGCCGGGCGGCGAGGGCATCGTCGGGCAGCGCGCCGTTCTTGGCGCGCACGACGTAGGCAGCGAGAATGCGGTCGCCGTCGTGCCCGTTGCGCGGGGCCACGAGGGCGGTGCCCGCCTGGGCCACGCCGGGGTCCTCCATCAGTACGTTGTCGATCTCGTCCAACGACACCCGGTAACCGCGGATCTTCACCTCGGCGTCGGCGCGGCCGAGGTACTCGATCTGCCCTTCGTCGGTCATCCTGCCGAGGTCTCCGGTGCGGTATAGGCGGCCGCCACCGGGCGCCAAGGGGTGCTCGACGAAGCGGTCGGCGGTCAGGTCCGGCCGGCCCGCATAGCCACGGGCGAGGCCGGGACCGCCCAGGCAGATCTCGCCGACGGCGCCATGCGGCACCGGCCGGCGCCGCTCGTCGAGGAGGACCGCCGAGTACGTCGGCAGGGGGCGGCCGATGGTCACCGGTCGCCCCGGCAGAAGTTCCTGCCAGGTCGCCGTGACGGTGGCCTCGGTCGGCCCGTATGTGTTGAGGATGCGCCGTCCCGGCCTGCTCCACCGTTGGACGAGTGAGGCAGGGCACGCCTCACCGCCCACGACGACGCTGCGGATCCGCGGGAGGTCGCGCGGGATCGTCGCCAGCAGCGTCGGTACGCAGTACAGCATGGTCACGTCGTGCTCGTCGAGGAAGTCGGCGAGTTCGTCGGCGAGCCGTCCCGGGCCGTCCGGTCCGGCGACGAGCGTGGCGCCGGCCGCCCAGGTGGGCCAGATCTCCTCGATGGAGAAGTCGAACGAGATGGTCATGCCCTGGTACACCCGGTCCTGCGTCCGGACGCCGTAGATCGGGGACACGAAGCGCAGGAAGTTGCAGATGCTCGACTGGGCGATCTCCACGCCTTTGGGCCGACCGCTGGACCCCGAGGTGTACATGACGTAAGCGAGAGGATCATCCTCGCCCTGGGCCTCGGCAGGCGGGCGCGAGGACGCCACTGGTGGCAGATCTCCGGCGCACGCGTCGATCTCGATCACCGGGCACGCCCTGCGCGGCCCCGCCCGGGTGGCGACGGCCGCGAAAGCGGACGTGGTCAGCACCACGGTGGCGCCCGCGTCACTCAAGATGAAGGCGACCCGGTCCGGCGGCGCCGCGGGATCGATCGGCACGAATGCTGCACCCGTCTTGCAGACGCCCAGCAAGTACACGTACATGTCCACGGACCGGGGCAACAGCAGAGCCGCGCGCCTGCCCGGACCGATGCCGATACTGCGCAGCCGGTGGGCGACTCGATTGGCTCGGGCGTCGAGGCCTGCGTAGGTCAGACGGTGTGATCCGCATTCGAGGGCGACGGCCGACGGTGCCCGGTCGCAGGCGTCCTCGAAGAAACAGTGCAGTCTGCCGGCAGTGTCCGCAGCCTCCGGGGCGGTGCGGGCCCGGGCCGGATCGACGGGGAGGGCGACGGTACGCGGGGCCATGGGCTCCACCCTTCCGGTCCACGAGGTGCTCGGTCGTTCCCGGGCACTCCTCCAGCCTGGGTGGCGTCCGCTGAGAGGAGGCTGAGAAGCGGATCCACGCGTGGCAGCACCGCTCTCCCGGTGAGCGGCCCGCGGCCCCTCCAGCAACGACCACACCCGCGCCGCCAGGAACTCCCGCAACTCCGCCCCACCCGCGGCAAAGTCCGGGTAGCCGTACTCATCGCGGATCTCCCACGGGTGCTCGTACGCCGCCTGCGAGCGCGCCCCGTACTCGGCGAAATACCCGTGGACTCCCGCTCCGCCTCCGACGGACCGGAGGCCGCCCTGGAGAGCGCATCGCCCGGTGCTGCCTTCAGCTGGTACTGACCGTTCGAGAGTCCTGCACGGGGAGCGCATCTTCGGTCGTGGCCCGTGGAACCAAGCGTGTTGGCTTTTGTTACTTCTCTTGCCATCCTGATGAGTTGACCTCTATCTTCATGGCGTCGAATTCATCGGATGTCAAGCTCGGTTCGCAGAAAGGGACGCCATGAGTTCCATGCATCCGCAGGCTGCCCGTACTCCCAGCCGCTTCAAGGCGCTCGCCTCTGCTGTCGCAGCGTGTGGTGTTGCGGCCCTCTGCGTCACGCCGCCGGCTGTCGCCGCCGAGAGGAATGTGAGCCAGGTTCAACAGGCTTCAGTCATCGGGTCTGTGTCGAGCCGAGCGTCGGTCGACAACACCAGACGTATCGTCGTCGAGGTCACAGACTTCGGCGCCGACCCCAGCGGAGAATCGGACTCGGCGGCCGGGATCGCAGCCGCCATAGCGCATGCGAAAAGCATCCACCGGCCCACCACCATCCACTTCGCGCCGGGCACATACCAGGTCTATCCCGAGCGCGCCCCCAAGCGGGAGCTCTACGTCAGCAACACGCTAGGCGCCGACCAGTCGTTGAAGACAAAGAGCATCGGCATTCTCCTCGAGGGCATGCGTGACGTCGTGGTCGACGGCGGCGGCTCGACGATCCTCGATCACGGGTTCCAGACCGTGTTCGCCGCGATCCGCTCCACCAACGTGCGGTTCACCAACTTCTCGCAGGACTGGGTCGCCCCCAAGACGGTCGACATCACGGTGGCCCGGACCGGCGTCACGAACGGACGGGCCTACCGCATCATCACCGTGCCCCGGACCTACCACTACGCCGTGGAAGGTACCTCGGTGCGGTGGTCAGGAGAGCGGAGCCCGGTCACCGGGCAGCCCTACTGGACCGGGACGAACTCCTTCAACTACGCACAGGTCCACGACCCTTCATCGAACAAGACCTGGCGCACATCGAACCCGGTCTTCAAGAACGTCTCCGAGATCACCGACCTGGGCGGCAACCAACTGAAGATCGTCTACGCCGACGGCACCGCACCGACGGACGACGGATACGTCTACGCGATGCGCGAGACCACACGGGACACCGCCGCCGCCCTGTTCTGGGAGTCGACCCGCGTCACCGTCGACCATGTGCGACTCGGCTACCTCCACGGCTTCGGAATGGTCGGCCAGTTCAGCAAGGACATCACCATCGACTCAGTCGTGTTCAAGACCGATCGCAGGACTGGGCGGGTCACGTCAAGTTTTGCCGACCACATCCAGATGTCCGGCGTCAAGGGCACAGTGCGCATCACCAACTGCATCTTCGACAACCCGCAGGACGACCCCATCAACGTCCACGGCACCTATCTCCAGGTGACTGGCGCGGAAGCGAAGCAGAAGAAGCTGTACCTGCGGTACATGCACCACGAGACGGCGGGCTTCCCGCAATTCTATCCCGGCGACGTGATCGAACTCGTCAACAAGCGCACCATGCTTGCGGTGCCCGGCGCGACGGCCACGGTGGTCTCGGTGGACGGACCCACCGGCACGAGCGTCCCCGTCGGCGCCGATCCTGAGACGTACCTGCGCACCATGACCGTGGCTGTCGACCGCCCGCTGCCCGATTCCGTCGTCGACGCCCCCGGCGACTACGCCGCGGAGAACGTCAGTTACACGCCGTCCGTCGTGATCAAGGGCAATACCTTTCAGGCGGTCCCCACCCGAGGCATTCTCGTCACCACGCGCAAGCCCGTGCGGATCGAGAACAACCACTTCGACGGTATGAGCATGTCCAGTATCGAGATCTCGTCCGACGCGCACTCCTGGTACGAGTCCGGACCCGTACGGGACGTCGTCATCCGCGGCAATGTCTTCGACCGCCCTGCGAGCCCGGTCATCTCCTTCGACCCCACCAACCAGGATGTCGTCGCCGGCCAGCCGGTGCACCGCAATGTTCTCATCGAGGACAACGACTTCAACCTCACCTCCGCGACGGTGGTCTCCGGCCGTAGTGTCGGTGCCCTGACCTTCCGCGGCAACAGGATCCAGCACTACGCACACCTGCGTCTCACTGGGCCGGACGAACCCCTGTACATCGGGGGCACCGCAACTCTCTCCACGGACGCGCCGCCCTCGAGCAGCACCGTGCCGCTGTTCACCTTCGACGGTGCCGACGACATCACCCTGACCGACAACACCTACGGCAACGGCTTCAACAAGCGTGTCAGCACTGCCGACATGGCTGCCTCAGAGGTGACCGTCACCGGTGATGGTCTGGCGCTGAACGCCGACAACATCACCAGCGCACCCGTGACGGTCACGTACACCAGCTCGGACCCCTCCGTTGCCACGGTTGACAGCCACGGCCTGGTCACGGGGGTCGGCATCGGGCAGTCCGTCGTCACCGCCCAGGCCACGATCGGCGGCGATCAGGTCGTCTCCAACCCTGTGACGGTATCGGTGGCGACCCCACCGGAGCCGCCGGCGGGTCAGGCATGGGTGAGCGATCTGACCTTCGTCTCCCACACCAACGGCTGGGGCCCGGTCGAACGCGACCACAGCAACGGCGAGCAGGCCGCCGGCGACGGTGGGCCCATCACGGTAGGCACCACTGCCCATACCAAGGGCCTCGGCGTGCACGCGGCCTCCGACGTCGGGCTCTACCTCGGCAAGCAATGCTCCCGGCTCACTGCGGCCGTCGGCGTCGACGCGGAGGTCGCGGCCCGCGGCAGCGTGGTCTTCGAAGTCTGGGTGGACGGCAAGCAGGTGTGGAAGAGCCCTCTCCTGACCGGTACCGAGCCGGCGAGCCCCGTCGACGTAGACCTCGCCGGGGCGACCACGCTCCACCTGCGCGTCACCGACGGCGGCGACGGCAACCAGTCCGACCATGCCGACTGGGCGGACGCGCGGCTCACCTGCTGAGTTGCCAAGCAGTCCGGGGCACGTCCGATGACCCGCCCGCGTCGAGTGTGCCCCGGACTGACTCTCCCCCGAATGCCGTTGACCAGCGCGGCCACGTCGAGCGGCACGGTGACACCGAAGCCGCATCATCGAGGGCGGATCCATCGGAACCCGGCTATGAGTATCAATGTCAGACCCATGAGAGATGCTTGATGGTCCGACACCTCTGACCAGGAGATGCTGAGATGCGCAATGACGAAATCGACGCGGCCCAGGCGTACGTCCGGCTGCTGGAGGCCACTCGGGCCGCCCTCGCAGACCCGGACGAGGCACCGTTGTACCTGTCCCTGCTCGCCTCGCCGATAGCGGAGGCCGACGGTGCACTGCAACGTGCAGGACTCTGCGGCAATGAGGCCCGGTTCTTCGACCTGGTGCGGACCCTGCAGCCAAGCCTGTCCGGCAGCGGTCGCTGAGCAGCGCGGGACATTGCCTGCCACGCACTGTGGCTGCCCGGGCCGCGGTGCCCGCGGCGGAGACCGGTAGTCCCCGAGGGGAAGGAATGGCGGCCGCCTCGGTCGGTGCCCCCGGGGCAGCGCGGCCGGCATGCGGGTGACACAGCAGTGCCACCGCGCCTACGGTGGCTGCCATGACTGCAGCTCCACGCAGGCTCGCACTCGCCCGCCCGGTTGGGGGCGTACAGGTGTACCCGCGCCCGACGACCGGCGCCTGCGCGCCGACGTCCGGAAGGGTGGAGCCGGACTTCGAGTCACTGCCCGAGGGAACGGTCCCGTCCTGCGCGTTCGCCTCTACAGCAGAGCCGGAACCGGCGACGGAGTACGAAGAGTCCCTCGCCGGAGGCGTGATGCGGGAGCCGGCCACCGAGGAGGTCCCGGACCCGGAGGCCCGGTGGCGATCCCGTCGGTGCCAGGGTCGTGGTGCGCGCCCTCTCGTGGCACTGGGACGGTACCCGGGAGCAGGCGTTCCTCCGCCCGGACCCCCTCGCGGTGCGGAGGGCGCTGCGACGCGTGGCGCAGGACCGTGAGCCCCTGCTGATCGAGACAAGGGTCAGACTGTCCTTCTGACCGCAGGCACGACGACAAGGACGGCGGCCCGCCGATGGTTCGAAGCAGCAGGAACGCCCGGCGTCTCGTGGTGAACGACGAGACGTTCCTCTGGTCGGTCGGTCATGACCACGATGTCGAGGAGGGCACGTACCGCAACTGCCGCGAGATCCTCACGATCCGCCACTACCGCGCACCCGGTCGGCTCCTGATCGTGTTCCAGGAGGGCACCGGCCGACTGGTCCCCGACGGCTTTCTCCCCTCGGGAGCCGTCGGCACCGCGCAGGGCTGCTGGTTGAACCTGCACAAGCCCGGAACCGTCAGGGCCCTGCTCGACGAGGCGGTGTCCGGCGGCTGGCACCCGGACACCCACTCGACCGAGCAGCTCGACGGCTGGGATCTCTTCGATGCGGTGGCGGCTCGCCGCGGCACGGGGCCGCCCGAGCTCCCTCACGCGTGACACATTGTTTCAAGCCCTCAAGAAAACCGGACTCGCTGCTTGAGTGGTCAATGCTCAAACCGAGTGGGCGGCTCCGGAACTCCTTCGGGGGTTGACGCTGCGGCGGTGCGGTAGGGGTGGGCCGAGGATCCCCGTAGACAGATAGTCGTCGCGCAGCCGCCTCGCCCACCCCGAATGCTGAAATGCCCGACGGCATGTCGCGGGCGCCGTCAGCCCCGGCCCCGCCCGCCGACGGCACCTGTGGGCCGCGCACCGGACCGCCCGCCCTGAGGAACGGCCGCCCCTTTCCGTGGTGCGTCGCCGCTCTCCCGGACTCGGCCCAGGCAGGCCGCGCAAGAAGCCGGACGAAGTGAGCGGGCAGCGCCCCGGGGCGCTGCCCGCTCGGCCGCTTGTGCCGGGGAGCCGCCGGGTCCGTGCAGCGCGCCCGGGTCGCCACGCGCCTCAGTCGGCGGCCGGGCCGTCGCAGGCGAGTCCGAGTTCGCGGCCGCCCAACGGGGTGAAGAACGCTGCCACGTCAGCCGTCGTGACCTGGTCCAGCCGGGCCGGGCGCCACTGCGGGTTGCGGTCCTTGTCGATGATCTGGGCGCGCACACCTTCCACCAGATCGGGCCGGGTGAAGGCGGTGCAGGAGACGCGGAACTCCTGATCGAGCACCTCCTCCAAGCTGTCGAGGAGCCGGGCTCTGCGCACCGAGGCAAGGGTCACCTTGAGTGCGGTGGGCGACTTGGCCAGAATTGTCTCGGCGGTCTCCTTCGCGGCGGATACGCCGCAGTTCTGGAGCCGGTCGACGATCTCCTCGACCGAGTCCGCCGCATAGCAGGCGTCGATCCAGTCGCGATGTGCGGCCAGCTCGGCGACCGGCGCCTCGGTGACGTACTGCCGCACCGCCTCCGTGACGTCGGCGGGCGTGGCGGCCCCAGCCACCTCCCGGGTCAGTTCCGGGAGGTGCCGCGACGGTACGAAATGGTCCGCGAGCCCGCACAGCAGGGCGTCGGCCGCTCCGACGGCGACCCCGGTGAGCGCCAGGTGAGTACCGAGTTCACCGGGTGCCGAAGCGAGGAGATGGGTCCCGCCCACGTCGGGTACGAAGCCGATACCGGTCTCCGGCATGGCCACGCGGGAGCGCTCCGTGACGACACGGACGCTTCCGTGGGCCGAGATACCCACCCCGCCACCCATCACGATGCCGTCCATGAGCGCGACGTACGGCTTGGGGAAGCGGGCGATACGAGCGTTGAGCCGGTACTCGTCACGCCAGAAGTCCAGCGATGCGGAGCCGCCCGTGCGGGCGTCCTCATAGACGGCGCGGATGTCGCCGCCTGCGCAGAGGCCGCGCTCCCCCGCCCCGCTGATCAGCACCGCGGTCACCGAGTCGTCATGTTCTGCACCGGTGAGGGCTTCGTCGACGCGGAGCACCATAGTGTGGGTCAGCGCGTTCAGCGCGCGTGGGCGGTTGAGCGTGATGTGCCGGGTGCGGCCCTCGGTGTGCAGCAGGACGGCGTCTTCGTTGTTCATCAGTGCGCTCCGGTCAGCCCCTGGGTTGTATCGCCCGCCGGTCACGGACGATCTTCCGTTGCTCATTCTGCGGTGGCGGTCCGCAGGTCGGGGCAGCAGGGGTACCGAGGACCCGCAGGGACGCGCTCGGCGGGCTGCCGGGAGCGCGGGTCCGCTGTGGCAGTACTCGGGGGCGGGTTCGGACAATTGAGAGTCGTACAAGACGCACCTACAGGCCGTACCGTCCGCCGAATCGGGTGTCCGCCGCTGATCCACGAGGTGAGCACGGGGCCTGCGAGTGCGCAGGCACTGGCCGATCATTTGTCCGACTGGCCCTGGGAGCGCTGGGGCGCGGGGGACGATGTGGCACTGCTGATCCTCCGGCGCAGTCCGGACAGGGGTTCGCGGCGGGCGCCGCGCTTGCACCAGTACATCCGCCAGGCGGATCCCGACGGTCTCTCCGATGCCCGTTCCATCGTGTGTCAGGCACTGCAGGACTGGAACATGGCCGATCTCGCCGACCATGCCGAACTGGTCACCGGTGAACTGCTGGTGAATGTGCTTCTGCACACCGTGGGCAGGGCGGTGGCTCGCATTGGAGGTCCTTCCGGGGCCTGTCCGCCGGGTGCGGCTTTCGGTGCAGGACCGCTCCAGTGCCTGGCCGAGTCGCCGGGCTCCCCGCGAGACAGCGACATCGGGACGCGGTCTGCTGCTTCTCGACGCCGTCGCCGTCCGCTGGGGCGCCGAGCCGTGCGGCGAGGGGAAGGCGGTGTGGTGCGAGATCGGACCTGCCACACCGCCCGCGGCCGGGCCCCTGGTCGCTGCCGCGGAGGGCCATGCGTCCGCAGAGCCTGCGGAGGCTCCGGCTCCGTCCGAGCCATCGAAGGAACGACGTTGAGGAGGCTGCGAGTTGAGGAAGCACTGAGGGGCGCGCCGCCACGCACTGCGTGATGCGGCACGCCCCTCGTCCGGAGATCTCTGGGCGGTCCTGCGCCCGAACCAGCGGACTACTGAGCTACGTCAGCCCTGCGTGGCGCGACGCTTGCGCACGGACCACATGATGCCGCCACCGGCCAGCAGCACGGCGACAGCCGCACCACCGATGATGGGCGTGGCGGACGACGAACCCGTCTCGGCCAGGTCGGGCGAGCTGGGGCTCGGGGAGGCCGCGGCAGGCGCGGTCTCCGGGGAGCTCTGGCTCGGCGTGGCGGTCGGCGCGGGCGCCTCCGTCGCGGGCGCCTCGGCGGGCTTCGACTCGGACGCCGCCGGCGTGGGCGTCGGCGTGTTGTCCTCACACACCGGTGCCTGCTTGGTGTCGTCCTTCGAGAACCGGTCGCCGTCGCCGGCCTTCACCACCAGGTGGACGGTCAGTTCCTGTTCGTGCTTGGGCAGTTCGAGCGTCTTGTGGAACTCCTTGCCGAATGTCTCGGTAGGCAGGAGGTCCTTGCCGTCAACAGTGACGGTCACCGTGTTGGCGACGTTGCTGTTGTAGGCGGTCAGGTCAAGCGTCACTTCGTTACAGGTCACGGCCCAGGTGGGGGTGTGAGCTGCGGCCGGGCCGGCGGAAAGGACCGCGCCGGTCAGGCCGACAACCGTAGCGGCCGCGAATGCCCCCGCGGCACGCAACGATCTCCTGGGTATGGTCATGGATTGTTCCTCCACATGTTTCATCGCTGAATAGCGGTGAGGCGCACAGTACTGCCCAGCTCACAGGTTCACGCAGCCGCCCCAGGGACCACGCGGGTTCGCAACTGTCACCACATCAACCCGGGTTGGCATATGACGGACACTTCGTTCGACACTCAGCTATGTGGACAGTGGCGTGACGTAGGCGTCCACTGCCGGACCGTGTCGAACGGCCGTCAGCCAGAATGGCGGTACCTGATCTGCAGACCGAAAAGTGCTGGAGGCCTTGTTCCCGTTCAGGCATCCTGAACGCATGTTGATCAGGGAAGCCAATCCCGAAGACTGGCCTGCCATCTGGCCCTTCTTCCACACCATCGTCGCCGCAGGTGAGACCTTCACCTATCCGACGGATCTCGGCCAGGACCAGGGCCGTGACTGGTGGATCCTGCCATCCCCCAACCGGACCGTCGTCGCGGTGGACGACTCGGGTACGGTCCTGGGCACGGCAAAGATGAACCGCAACCACATGGGTAACGGATCGCACATCGCGAGCGCCAGCTACATGGTCGACCCGGCGCACTCCGGGCAGGGCGTGGGGCGCGCACTATGCGAATACACGATGCAGTGGGCACGTGCTGCGGGCTACCGGGCGATGCAGTTCAACGCGGTGGTGGAGACCAACGTCCATGCGGTGAACCTGTACCGGACACTCGGCTTCGAGGTACTGGGCACACTGCCGGAGGGCTTCCGCCACCCGAAGAAGGGCTACGTCGGGCTGCACATCATGCACCGCACTCTGTGAGAAGCGGCAGGGACTGGCCCGGCGCCGCACCATTCCGGTGCGCTGCCGCCTTCAGCCGAACTGTGAATGAAGTTCTCGCGTCGAACGGTTCTGCCCACGTCGTAGCGGGGCTCAGCATCTGCCCGACCACGTCGGCCCCGTCACAGCCGCCCTGGCGCGAGTCCTCGCCCTGCCCGCGCCGACCGTACCGTCACAGCCGTAGGGCCACGTCCCTCCTTCGTTGATCAACTGGTCGGCAGGTGGTCCCCGCGCTGTTGTCGTGTACGACGCGGCGAGCATGTGCGCGTGCACCCGGGACGCTTCGACGAGGGTGCCGACAGCTGAAGCAGGTTGTTCGCGGCCTTCCTTGCCTTCAGACAGCCAGGTGCACGGACAGTGGTACTGGGACGCCCCGAGGGCTCGATAGAACGTTCCTGTGCGCAGGCGGTGAACCTTGGGCCGCCGATGATCGCCTTCACCGAACACATCGTCCAGACCGTGTGCACCGTCGCTGTCCGCGCCGCTCCACGCGGGCCAGGCAGGGAGAAGCCCCGGACCGAAGGTCCGGGGCTTCTCCCTGCCTGGCCCAGGCTCGTCCCGTCGCCGGCTACCGGGAGCCCGCTCGCTATCGTGCACCAGGCCGTTAGTGATCAGACAAGGTCGAACCGGTCGAGGTTCATCACCTTGTCCCACGCCGCGACGAAGTCGTTCACGAACTTCTTCTTCGCGTCATCGCCCGCGTAGACCTCCGCGATCGCGCGCAGCTCGGAGTTCGCCCCGAAGACGAGGTCGGCGCGGCTGCCGGTCCACTTGACCTCGCCCGTGGCGGCGTCGCGACCCTCGAAGGTGTTCGCGTCCTCGGACGTTGCCTTCCACGTCGTGCCCAGGTCGAGCAGGTTGGCGAAGAAGTCGTTGGTCAGAGACCCGGGGGTCGTGGTGAAGACGCCGAGCGGCGATTGCTGGTAGTTCGCGCCCAGGACGCGGAGGCCGCCGACCAGGACGGTCATCTCGGGGGCGCTCAGGGTCAGCAGGTTCGCCCGGTCGATCAGCAGGTACTCAGCCGGCAGCCGGTTGCCCTTCCCGAGGTAGTTGCGGAATCCGTCGGCGGTCGGCTCGAGCGCGGCGAACGACTCCACATCGGTCTGCTCCTGCGACGCGTCCACGCGGCCCGGCGTGAAGGGCACCTCGACGTCGAAGCCGGCGTCCTTGGCGGCCTGTTCGACGGCCGTACCACCGGCGAGCACGATCAGATCGGCGAGCGAAACCTGTTTGCCGCCGGACCGGGCGGCGTTGAAGGACTCCTGGATCCCCTCCAGGGTGCGCAGCACCACCGCCAGCTGGTCGGCATCGTTGACCGCCCATCCGTTCTGCGGCTGGAGGCGGATGCGCGCGCCGTTGGCGCCGCCTCGCTTGTCGCTGCCGCGGAAGGACGAGGCCGACGCCCACGCGGTGGACACGAGTTGGGACACCGACAGGTCTGAGGCGAGGATCTGGCCCTTGAGGGCGGCGATGTCCTCGGCGTCGATGAGCTCGTGCGTCACCGCGGGAAGCGGGTCCTGCCACAGCAGCGTCTCGGCCGGGACCTCCGGGCCGAGGTAGCGCACGGTCGGGCCCATGTCGCGGTGGGTCAGCTTGAACCACGCCCGGGCGAAGGCGTCCGCGAACTCGTCGGGGTTCTGGAGGAAGCGTCGCGAGATCTGCTCATAGGCCGGGTCGAACCGGAGCGAGAGGTCGGTCGTCAGCATCGTCGGGGCGTGGCTCTTCGACGGGTCGTGGGCATCGGGGACGGTGCCCGCCCCGGCGCTGTCCTTCGGCCTCCACTGGTGCGCACCGGCGGGGCTCTGGAACAGCTCCCACTCGTAGCCGAACAGGATCTCGAAGAAGCTGTTGTCCCAGGTCACCGGGGTGTTCGTCCACGTACCCTCGAGGCCGCTGGTGATCGTGTCGCCGCCCTTACCGGTGCGGTACGAGTTCCTCCAGCCGAGGCCCTGCTCCTCGAGCGAGGCGCCCTCGGGGTCGGGGCCGACGTTGTCCGCGGGCCCCGCACCGTGCGTCTTGCCGAAAGTGTGACCGCCCGCGATCAGGGCGACCGTCTCCTCGTCGTTCATCGCCATCCGGCGGAACGTCTCACGGATGTCGCGTGCCGCGGCGAGCGGGTCCGGATTGCCGTTCGGGCCCTCCGGGTTGACGTAGATGAGGCCCATCTGGACCGCGCCGAGGGGGTTCTCCAGCTCCCGGTCGCCGGTGTAGCGCTCATCGCCGAGCCAGGTGGTCTCGGGACCCCAGTAGACGTCCTCGTCGGGCTCCCACACGTCCGCACGACCGCCGCCGAAGCCGAAGGTCTTGAAGCCCATCGACTCCAGGGCGACATTGCCGGCGAGAATCATGAGATCGGCCCATGAGATGCTCTGGCCGTACTTCTTCTTGACTGGCCACAGCAGACGGCGGGCCTTGTCGAGGTTCCCGTTGTCCGGCCAGCTGTTGAGGGGGGCGAAGCGCTGCTGACCGGCCCCGGCGCCGCCGCGGCCGTCGCTGATCCGGTAGGTGCCCGCGCTGTGCCACGCCATCCGGATCATGAACGGGCCGTAGTGACCGAAGTCGGCCGGCCACCAGTCCTGCGAGTCCGTCAGCACCTCCGCGATGTCCCGCTTCACGGCCGTGAGTTCGAGGCTCTTGAACGCCTCGGCGTAGTCGAACTCCTCGCCGAGGGGATTGGCCACAGCCGGGTTCTTGGCGAGGACCTTCAGGTTGAGCCGATCCGGCCACCACTGGCGGTTTCCGCCGCCCTGAGTCGGGTGCGGGGCGCGCCCGTGCACGACCGGGCAACCACCTCCGCCCTCCGATTTCGCGTCTACGACGACTGCATCGTGGTTCTCAGACATGGGAATCCTTCCGTACTGGGCGGATCACGGTGTTCAGGAACTGCGGGCGGTGGAACAGTCGGGGCACAGAGACTCCAGCAGATGGCCTCGGCCCATTGATCGACAAGCCGTGGTCGTCGGACGCGGAGAGCGCCTCACCGACCGCCCGGTTCGACGTCAGCGAGGACACCGCACAACAGGCACGCGATGTGGTGGTTGTCCCCGGGGCGTCGCTCGAACCGGGCCGGACTGCTGACCGGTTCGACGCGGCGTACGAGTCACGCCGCAGTGAGCGCATGGAGGGCCTCACACACGTCCTCAAGGGAGATGGGGCCCACCGATGGCGCGCCCCGAAGGCGATCGCCTCGATGCCGAGGTGGTCACCGTCCCGGACGGTCTCGAGCAGCGCGACGGGGGCGGCCGTCACCACCCGCAGGCCAGCACCGCACAGCTCCTCGGCGGTGGTCCCGTCACACTGTCTCCTGTCGTACTGGAGTCTTCCTGTCCCTGGGCTATTGCCGAATCCGATCCTACGATGGACAGAGTCTCAGTCAAGAAGCACGCCAATCCCATATTCGATCAGGGCCCCGACCTCCACTGGTAAATTCGGGTATCCCACCGAATCTGAATAGGTGAACCGATATGAGTGACCTGCTGGAGCGACTGCGAGGACGTGGCTGGCGAATGACCTCCCAGCGGCGTGTCGTTGCGGAGGTCCTCGACGGCGACCACGTGCATCTCACGGCCGACGAGGTGCACGCCCGCGCGGCGCAGCGACTGCCCGAGATCTCCCGAGCGACCGTCTACAACACCCTGGGGGAGATGGTCTCCCTCGGTGAGGTCATAGAGGTCTCCACCGACGGCCGCGCCAAGCGCTACGACCCCAACGCACACCACCCGCACCAGCACTTGGTGTGTTCCAGCTGCGGCACCGTCCGCGATGTCCACCCGACCGGCGATCCGCTGGCCAACCTCCCGGCGGTGGAACGGTTCGGCTTCACGGTTTCCGAGGCCGAGGTCACCTACCGCGGGCTGTGCCCATCCTGTGCCTAAAAGGCCTGTCCCGTGACCGGCAATGTCTGTCCCATGAGGAGCGTCGTCCGGTGCGTGCGATCGCAAGGCGGCCGGAAGTCGTTGCAGCGGAGCTGCAACGAGAGGAACGTCTGTTTTTTTCGGTTTCGATGACCACGGACTCGCCGTGGCCGAGAGCAATCAGGTGAAGACGGCACGGAGGGCCTCCCACCGCATTGCAGTGGGAGGCCCTCCGTGCCGTTGAATGCCGACGGTGCGTCAGCGAGACGAGAATTCGTCGTTCTCACTGCCGGCGCGGCGTCCGGGCCTGTCCTCGGCCGCACGTCCGCCGTCCTTCATGGACTGCTCCTGGATGCGCCGGGCCTCCTCGTACAGCCTGCGACGTTCCTTCGGATCGCTCGTCTGCTCGGCACGCTCGTTCAGGTCGCGAACCTTGTCCTTCGTCTGCCGCGCACGACTGGCGGACTCGCCTGCACTGCTCATCATCACTCCTGGGGAGGTGAGGGTGGGACACACCGCAGCCAACCAGCGCTCTACCGCTCGCGCACCCGGAAGCGTCACCCTGCGCAATCGTCGCAGACAGTCAGCCTTGATGGGGTCGCGTCACTTCGAGGGCAAGCGTCTTCTACATCCCCTCTGCGTCAATGTGCTGGGTATCTGCAGCAATCCGGTACCCCACCGGACCCGCGCGTTGAAGTCAACGGGCGCGGCCGCGTCCAACAACGACAGCAGGGCCTCCCGGCATCGCTCGGTTCGATTCGTATCCCGAGCTACCGGGAGGCCCTGCCTTCATGCGCGTACTGCCGGAACATCACCCGACCAGGGCCCCTGCTCGACCCGCACGTTCCAGGACCGGCTGAGAAGCGGCCTCTGAAGCCTGTGCGCCGGCCAGTCAGGCCGGGCGGTCGTCGGTGATGTGCTGCCGGTCCTGCACCTTGGTCCGGTACAGCCACAGCAGTACCGCCACGACCAGCACGGCGAGTGCCACTCCCAGTTCGGTGTAGCCGCCGTACCCGGTAATGGAGAAACCGGTCGCGCCCACCACGAGCACCACGGTAAGGAACCCGGTCAGCGTCCAGGCCAGGGGCACGAAGAACCGGGGCAGCCGGATGGGACGTACGGCGTCGGGACGGTCCTTGCGCAGCAGCGCGAAGCCGGAGACCGCCAGCACATGGGCGAGGATGTATCCCAGGTTGCCCGTGACGATGATGGCCAACGGGGTCTGAAGCACCGTCAGCACGAAGACATTGAGCACCAGGGCCACCAGCAGCGCCCGGACCGGCACCCCGCGCTTGTTCAGCACCCCCACCTGCCTGATGGTGAGCCCCGCCTTGCCCATCTCGTACAGCACCCGGGAACCGTCCGCGAGACCGGTGATCATGATGAGCAGCAGCGAGGCGATGAGGAAGACCACCATGAGGTCGGAGGCGCCGCCCACCAGGTGCTGGAAGGCTCCGATGAAGAAGGTCGTGGGCTCCTCGCCGATGGCCTTCTCTCCGACGTACCCCGACAGGGTCAGTGGCAGCAGGATGAACACACCGAGGGAGAACAGCACACCGGCGCGCAGGGCCCGGGAGGTGTCGCGCACCGTGTCCTTGTACTCGGGGGCGAAGGTCGCGCACACCTCCACACCGAACGACGTCCACGCCATGACGTACAGCCAGACCAGCGCCTCGCGCAGCCCTGCAGCGCCGTGCAGATTCCAGTGCAGGCCCTGCGCACTCCAGTCACCGGAGAACAGCGGCAGGACGATGAATACGGCGAGCGGCACGAGCAGCGCACCGCCGGTGACGTAGACGACCCACATGGCGACGTGCAGGCCGATCATCGCCGCACTGAACAGCAGCAGCATCACGAGCAGGCCCACGGCTATGGGGAAGTCCACCTTCACCGGCCCGAACTCCATGCTCCAGTCCTGGCCGGGGAACCACTGGGCCTGGACGAACGAGCCGATGATTCCGGAGTAGACGGCGAGGGCCGTCGTCCAGGGGAACCAGTAGCCGATGCTCGCGATCGGACCCACCACGGGCGCCCGCTTCTTCCAGCCCTCGGTCGCGTAGTGCGCGATCCCTCCGGAGGAGTCGGGGAACATCGCGGCCATCTCGGTGTAGATCCAGTTGGTCGCGGTGGCCAGCACCATCGAGGCCGCCCACAGGGCGATCGCACCCCATGCGCCGAGTCCGCCGATGGAGGCGCCGAGCGAGGCGATGAGCGCCGCCGGCATGGTCAGCGACATCGCGAATCCGTCGAACCAGCTCATCTTCTTCGGCAGTGCCGGGGCGGGCGCACCCGCCGATCCCGACGAGTCCGAAGGGTCCGGCGAGGGTGGGGCTGGGATCTGTGGCTGGGATGACATGGCGTTCCCCTCAGGGTGGGCGCAGACAGGAGATTCGATGAGGCCTGGTTATAGATGAAGCGAAAAACACCTGTCAACACTCACGAACAAGCAACAGTCCACTTTCATTTTTGCTCATTCCACAGTCTTGACAGTTCTTGTTTGCTCAGCGAGTCTCCAGTCATCGCACCGGACCCGGGCCGACGCGGCCCAGAGCCGACGCACCCTTCCCGGTCACGACAGGACAGAGAGGCCAACGCATGACCACCCCGACCGCCGACCGGCACCAGCTCTTCATCAACGGCGCGTACACCGAAGGCACCTCCGGGACCACCCACGAGGTCATCAGCCCCGCGACAGGCGAACTCGTGGGCACCTTCCCGCTGCCCGCCGCCGCCGACGTCGACGCCGCGGTGCGTGCCGCCAACGAGGCCCAGCCGGCCTGGGCCTCGACCAATGTGTGGACCCGTGCCGAGGTCTGCCACCGCATCGGTACGGAACTCGGCAAGCGCGTGGACGAACTCGCCCGCCTCCAGTCCCTGGAGCAGGGCAAGCCGCTCGCCGAGTCCGTCGCCGACATCGAGGAGGCGGCCAAGCTCTTCCACCTGCACGCCGAGGACGCCGTACGACTGCACGGCGAGACGCTGCCCTCCACCGACAACACCAAGCGGATGTTCACCTTCCGGCGCCCGGTGGGTACGTGGGGCATCATCACGCCGTGGAACTTCCCGCTGCTGATGCTCGCGGAGTTCGTCGCCCCCGGTCTCGCCACCGGCAACGCCCATGTCATCAAGCCGCCGGCCAACACCCCGCTCACCGTCCTCAAGGCGATGGAGGCGTTCGTTGCCGCCGGACTGCCCGACGGCCTCGTCAACATCGTGCCCGGAGAGGGCGACACCGGCGATGCGCTGGTACGCCACGAGGGCATCCACGCGATCGGGTTCATCGGCTCCACCGAGACCGGCGCGAAGATCCAGTCCGCCGCCGGGCTCAAGCGCTCCATCATGGAGTGCTCGGGCAACGGGCCGCTCGTCGTCCTCGCCGACGCCGATGTCCAGGCCGCCGCCAAGGCCGCTGTCGACGGTGCCTATCCGTGCGCCGGACAGGTCTGCTGCGCCACCGAACGCGTCATCGTGCACGCAGACATCCACGACGAGTTCGTCGAGGCCGTGCTCCGCGAGGCCCAGCGCATCACCCTCGGCGACCCGTTCGACCCCAAGACGGTTCTCGGCCCCCTCAACAACGAGGGCGTCGCGGCCAAGATGGACCGCCACATGGCCGACGCCCGCGAGCGCGGAGCACGCATCCTGCTCGGCGGCAAGCGCGCTTCAGGGCACCCCACGGACCTCTACTACGAGTTCACCGTGGTGGACGGGGTGCCCGAGGACAGCCTGCTGTCCCGCGAGGAGTCCTTCGGACCGGTCGTCCCGATCATCACCGGGCAGGACGAGGACGACATTCTGCGTATCGCCAACGATGACAAGCTGGGCCTCCAGGGTGCCGTCTTCACCCGCAGCATGACCTCCGCCTTCCGCTTCATCGAGGAGATGGAGGTGGGCCAGGTCGTCGTGAACGAGAGCAACAACTGGTGGGACATCAACATGCCCTTCGGCGGCGCCGGCGGCCGCTCCACCGGCTGGGGCCGCATCGGCGGTAAGTGGACGCTCATGGACATGACCGACATGCGTACCGGCGTCATCAGTCTCTGACCGTCCCGCTCACCCGACCGTCCGCCGGCCGGGGGCCCCCCCCCCCGCGGGGGCCCCGCCCCCCCCCCCCCCCCCCCCCCCCCCCCCCGGCCCCCCCCCCCCCACCCCCCCCCCCCCCCCCCCCCCCCCCCCCCCCCCCCCCCCCCCCCCCCCCCCCCCCCCCCCCCCCCCCCCCCCCCCCCCCCCCCCCCCCCCCCC